>CAZKPR010000044.1:0-3289 GCA_964554685.1 uncultured Leptospirales bacterium
ATGTCGATCCGTTCGGTGAAGTCGCCCTTGGCGAGGCGGTCCACCTGTTTCATGAGCGTCCTGATCGATTTGATAATCGCCCGCACGAGGACCACCAGGGCCAGCACGATGATGCCGATCATGATGATACTGATAATGATGATCGGGACGAGAACCGATTTCAGCATGGCCTCGACGTTGTCGATGTATACCCCGGTCCCAATAATCCAGTCCCATTCCGGGAAAAGTATCACATAGGAAATCTTCGGGAACACAAGATGCTGTGGTTCTCCCGGCTTGGGCCAAACATAATCGACGAAACCGCCGCCGTTTTTCTTGCAGACCTCGACAAACGCCTGGAAAAGGTTCTGGTTCTTCCCCATTGCCACGTTATACGACGGGCTGTCCAGCACCTTCCCGTCCAGCGTGGAATTAACGGAATGCATTATCATCGTCGGGTAGGGAAGGGTCGTATCGTTAATCCAATAGTATTCGCTCCCTTCATAACGCAGCGCCCTCACCGCCTCTTTCGCCGCTTTCTGCGCCTCTTCAATGGTCATCGTCCCCGCCTTCGCCTCTCCGGCATAGTAATCGAGAACTCCACGACCTATCTCCGCGGCGGCCTTTGCCGTGGCATACCGCGTCTCCGTGAGCGATTCGCTCATCCTCAGGCTTATCCATCCGATTACCGCGGCGAAGCAAAGCACCACGAACACAATTATCGCCGTGCTCTTGGTAGAAAGCTTCATGTCCCTGATTCTCACCATAACGACCCTCCTTGTAACGACAGTCTCGTATTTACGCTTCTGAGCATCCGGTTGCCCATGTCATACCTCCGCGCTTTGATAAACGCTTCATTTCACAGGCCATATCACGAACCGCTTGAAGGGCCCGTTCCATGTCCATCGACTTATCAAAAAATAATTGCGCTCCCATTCCGCCGCAAATCTCGCGATACTGCGGGAACGAGTAATTGGTAAGCACCAGCACCGAAGTAGCGATGCCCTCTCCCTGAATCTGCCTGAGCACCTCGAATCCATTGCCCCCCTTCAGTACGATATCGAGGATGACGAGGTCCGGACCGCTGCACCGTATAAGCTCCATTGCCTCGCCGGGGTCCCGGGCGATACCGCAGACCGTCACGTCATCCATTGCGCCGAGTTCTTCACTTAGTATGCCCTGCACTACTTCCGAATCCTCAACTATGCAGATCTTCATTAACACGTTCCCCCGACGAAAACATTGCTGACCGCAAATGCCTGCACACATGACATCGGACACCCCAATGCACCCAAGCTACAGTAAAAAAATGTTAGACGCAATCGGGGAACGCCTGATTGTTCCCTGGAAAAACAGGAATTAATGAGTAGGATTTTTCCTATAAACGGATAAGGGGAACCCCTATGGAATCACTACGAAAAAACTTATGTGAGAGCGAGGTCAAACAGGCGGGATGAGGCACAGGCCCCGGACGGGGCAGGTACGTATTTTTTCTCAGGGGCGCGGTATAATCGCATCACCCGTTTTGCATGCGATGAAACCATTCCATTGCGATTCGCCGCAATTCCATCGCATCATCGATCCCCAGTTTCTTTCTGATGTTGTCACGATGGGCCTCTACGGTTTTCACGCTGATTGTGAGCTTTTTCGCAATCCCGACGCTCTTGTATTCCTGGCCGATGAGCTCGAATATCTGGAGTTCACGGTCGGTAAGGCGTTGTATGGCCTGGTCTGAAGTGGCGGGGGCGGATGAGGCGATTTTCCCGACGATTCGCGTGAGGACCGAGTCGCTGAACCATATATTCCCCTCGAGGACCTTGCGGAGCGCGCCGATCAGTACCTCCGGTGGCTGGTCCTTCATTACGTACCCCTTCGCCCCGGCGCGAAGGGCCCTCTCGGCGAATACCGACTCGTCGTGCATGGAGTAGACGACCATGGGTAACCCCGGGTACCGCGCCGCCACGGCCTTGATGAGCTCGAGGCCGCTCGAGCTCTTGAGGGAAATATCGACGATGATGGCGTGGGGCTTCTTCGCCGCGAGAAGTTCCATGGCGGCGTTGATGTCGTCGGCGGTCCCGCAGACTTCAAGACCCTCCTCGCCGTCGATCAACTGGGTAAGCCCCCTGCAGATGAGGGGGTGGTCGTCCACGATGAGTATTCGCCTGGCGTCCCCCCGGAGGTTTCTTCCCGCCATTGACTTTACTCCTTCCCGCCGATCACGCGGCGGGGGATCTCGCATACCACCGAGGTCCCCCGAACCCTGTTCCTGCGTATATCAAAGGTCCCGTGCAGGGACTCCATCCTGTACTTCATGATCTTCAGGCCGAGCCCGCCGTCGATTTCATCCGGCACCCCGGCCCCGTTGTCCTTTATCAACAGCCTGACACGGTCTTTCTTCCCTGTCAATGTAATTATTATTCTCCGCGCCTTCCCGTGACGAAGGGCATTGTGCACCGCCTCGCGGACCACGTAGTAAATCTGCGTCGACGCGTGGATGTTCGCCACCACGATGCCGGGGTCCTGCTGGTACCGGCAGGTGATGCCGAAGACATTCTCCACGTTGGAGGCGAAATCCTCCAGGGTGAACGCGATCTCGTTCTCCACGAGGTTCGGGGGGTAGAGCTCCCGGGATAGGGCGCGCACCTTTGTGATGACCCCGTAGACCTGGCGGGTGATCTCCTCGGCCCGGTCCTTCTCCTTCAGATTGAGCTCACCGAGCCTCTTCGCAAGGGAGTTGCACATGAAGGCCGTGCCCGTGAGGTCCTGGCCCAGGCCGTCATGGAGGTTGCGCCCGAGCCTCTGCTGTTCCTCGTCCACGATGGTGATGATGCGCTGTTGAAGGAGGCGCCGTTCCGTGACGTCACGGAGCGTGGCATGAAGAAACGACCTGCCTTCGATCGGAATCGCCGTAAGCACCACCTCCGCGTAAAAGAGCTCACCACCCATCCGTCGATGCTGCCATTCAAAGCGCACGCTTTTCTCATCAACGGCCCGTCGGTTCAGGTCGTACCCCTTTGCCGAAGAGGCAATGCCGTCGGGTTGTATCTCAGGGCAGAACTCCAGGAGGCGCCTGCCCAGGATTACCCGTCGATCCGAGCACCCCATCATCGCCAGTGCGGCATCGTTACAGTCAATAATCAAATCGCCGTCCATCAATATCTGGGCGTCCCCTGAGCTTTCGAACAGACTCCTGAATTTTACTTCGCTCTCCCTCAGGGCCGTTTCCATGCTCTTGCGGATGGTGATATCCATACCCACGCCATGCACCAAGGAAACAGTGCCGTCGGGAAGTCTCTCGTTAAAGGAATTC
>CAZKPR010000044.1:3299-22863 GCA_964554685.1 uncultured Leptospirales bacterium
TCCTTCGCCTTGAGAATCATTTCGTACCCCTTTACGTCACCGGAATCGAAGATTCTCAGGAGTTCCCTGACCTGGACGGCGCTTTCATCGGGATAAAACAGGTCCCACCAGTTTTTACCGATGACCTCATCCTGGCGGTATCCGGTAATTTCCACGACCTGGGAGTTTACATAGATCGTCGTGCCGTCAGGATCAATCGTGCAGATAAGGCATGGAGTGGTCTCGACGAGGCTTCGGTACCGAGTTTCGCTTTCCCGGAGGGCGGTTTCAATCCGTCGCCGGTCGGTGATGTCGACCACGATGCCCCGTACGCCATTCAGCCTTCCGTCGACATATCGTGCCCTGCTGAATATGATCACCGGAAGATACGTCCCGTCCTTTCTGACCATGGTATACTCATTTCCATGGCTCCTTTCCCCCCTGCTGATGGCCATCATGTTCGTCCAGCAGCGTTCCCGTTCTTCCGGGATGAACAGCTCAAGTATCTTGATATGGGGGAGATCTTCAGGCGTATACCCCAGCATGGAAAACGCCGCCCGGTTCACATAGGAAAACGAAGCGTTCGCGTCGAGCTCGAACACGATCTCGGGAAGAAAATCCGCGAGCTCGCGGTATTTTTTTTCGCTCCTGACAAGTTCTTCCTCTGCGGCTTTTCGAGCCGAGATATCGCGCACAAGGGCCCAGTACCCGTCGGTTCGGCCGTCCTCCCCCCTGCGGATATACGTCTGAAGCTCCACCGGCAGAACCGATCCGTCTTTACGTACATATTCCTTCTCGTAGGGATCCGAATATCCCCGGACATCGACCTGTTCCTCCAGTATCTTTCTTTCCATTGCATGCCAGCGTTCATGCGTGATCGTAAAGAAGGGAAGCCGATCGATCTCCTCAGCGGAATAACCCAGCATTTCGAGGAACCGGCTGTTATGCTCGACGATACGATCCCCCGCATCAACAGACACGTATCCGTCCCGGAGGTTCTCATAGAGTTCCCGGTATTTGCTCTCAGACCTGGCGAGGGCCTGTTCCGCACTGCGCCGCTCTGTGATATCGCTCCCGATACAGAGCATTTCCCCCACATTCCCTGATTCGTCTGTGATTACCCTGTTCGTCCAGGAAACCCAGACTCGCTCCCCGTTTTTCTTCACGTTTTCATTTTCGTTGTGGATGTATGCCCCCGGGTTTTTAGGTATGTCCAGGATCATATCGCCTAGGTCCCTTCCGGATGAATCGATTTCGGGCACTATGGTGCCGATTGCGTTTCTCCCGATAATTTCCTCCTTCGAAAACCCGAAAAACGATTGCGCGTACTCGTTGAAAAAGGTAATCACGCCATGCCGGTTCATTCGAAGGATTATGCTGTTGGCGTTTTCCACTATCTCCCGGTACTTTCTCTCGCTCTCCTCCAGGGCAATTTCCGCGCGCTGACGGTCGGTGACATCCACCAGGGTTTCGATGGCGGCGATGACGGCGCCGTCTTCATCCCTGATGACAGCCGCGGTAAAATGAAGCCATTTGCCGTCCTCTCCCATGGCCGGAAAAAAATCCACTCCCTCGTACGCCTCATCGAGGAATCCCGTCTTCCTGAATTTCTCTCCATACCAGTGGGTGATATCCTCAGCATGCGTCTTGCCGTCAATCAGCAGGTCCACCATACAGGGACGCTCATGTTCATAAAACGCCATCCAGTGATGGTTCGTACCGATCATATCGTCCGACCGTATGCCGCTCGTCACCTCGAGCGCCCTATTCCAGTAGATAACCCTGTGGTCCCTGTCGATAACGAACTGAGGAATGGAAGAACCGTGCAGGATGTTCTTGAGTTTGTGTTCACTCTCCCGAAGCGCCTCCTCGGCGAACACGCTCATGGACACGTCGCGCGACACGCAGAAGATTCCCTCGGGAACAGGCGATATCGTAACCTCGTACCAGCCTTTCCGGCCGTCGGGGAAACGATACTGGTTGACGACTGTCTCGTGACGCCGTTCAGTCATGACCCGCCGAAACGCACGGAAAAATTCCGTGTCTTCTATTCCCGGGAACAGGTCAGTCAGCCTGTTCCCCAGCAGCTCTTCCCTCGTCAGGTGAACAAATTCCGTCGCCGCCCTGTTGACCATCAGGTGACGCCACTCCCTGTCGAGGACAAAAATGCTGTCGTTGCTTGCCTCGATCAACGTCCGGTAGCGTTCCTCGCTCTCTCGCAGGGCCTCCTCGGCGCGCCTCCGCTCCGTGATGTCCCGGGCAATTCCCTGGACACCTATGACAGTACCATCCTTCACAATAGGCGAAATGGTTATTTCCATTGGAAAGGTGGATCCATCCTTCCTCTTGCCGGTAATTTCAAGGATTTGCTTTCGCGTACCTTCCATTGCCTTCGAAAAGGCGTGATTGGCCCTCGGCATCTCTTCTTCCGCAATGAACGCATCGAAAGCGAGCTGCAGCGCCTCTTCCGAGATATAACCGAACAACTGTTCCTTGGCCGGGGACACGTAGATGATCCTGCCATCAGCGTCAAGCTGCCAGATGTCGTCTGAAACATTTTCCACAATAAGGCGGAACTTTTCCTCGCTCTCGCGCAGGGCCTCCTCGGCTCGCCTCCGCTCCTCAACCTCGCGGGTGAGCCGCTCGTTGGTTTCCGCAAGGCGGCGCTCGACATCGTGCCGCTCCATGGCCATTTCGATGGCGATGCGGAGCTCCTGGGGACGGTACGGCTTGAGGATGTATCCGTAGGGCCCCGTTTCCTTCGCGCGCTCGATGAGGTCCTCGTTCGAATGGGCGGTCAGGTAGATCGACGGGACACCGTACTCTTCCCGCAACCTCGCCGCTGTCTCAATGCCGTCCATGCCCCCTTCCATCTCGATATCGAGAAGCGCGAGGTCGGGCCGTTCCCTCGCCGCCGCGTCGAGGGCCTCTCTTCCTTTCATGGCGAGAGCAGTGACGGTATGGCCCCATTCCTCAAGGGAACTCGCCAGGTGGTTCGCGATGATGGCGTCGTCCTCGACTATGAGAATCCGGTGTTGTTTCATGGTCTACCCGCCCTTTTCATCGATCCCGGTCATGCGCACGATGTAGCGCGTCCCCCCGGTCCGTTCGATGTCAAGCGTCGCCCCCATCTGGCGCGCCCAGCCCCGCACCAGCGTCAGGCCCATGGAGCCGCCTCCCCGGGGACCGATATCATCGGGCAACCCGACGCCGTCGTCGGCGACGGCGAGTTCGATCTCCCCGCCCTCGGTTTTCTTCATCGCAATGGCGATCTGGCCCTCCCGGCCCTCCGGGTAGGCGTGTTTGAGGCTGTTCACCACCAGCTCATGAATGAGAAGCCCGCAGGGAACCGCGTCGCGGATCCCCAGGGTGATTCCCTTGATGTCGACGCGCATCGCGATGCGGGCCGGGTCGGCGCCGAAGGCGCGGTACACTTCCGTCGCGAGCTCCCTCACGTAATCGCCCATGTCGAGGGCGGAGAGGTCCCTGCTCCGGTAGAGCATCTCGTGGATCAGGGCCATGGAGTAGATTTTCCCCCTCATCTCCCTGAACAGATCGAGGTCCCCGGTATCCCGGATCCTGTCCTCGTTCAGGCCGAAGAGGCTTATCACCGACTGGAGGTTGTTCTTCACGCGGTGGTGCACTTCTTGAAGAAGGATCTCCTTTTCCCGCAGTGAGCTCATGATCCGTTCTTCGGCCATCTTCCGCTCGGTGATGTCATTCACTGCCCCGTATATGGTCAGCGGCGATCTATCCGGCTTGACGGGCTTCACGAAGATCTGGACGTGCCTGGGGGAGCCGTCGGGCATGATCGAACGGCATTCCAGGTCTCCCTCCTTCATTTCCCGCACTGTCGCGTCCATGAACTCCCTGAAAAGGTCACGGTCATCGGGATGAATGATCTTCATCCAGAGATCATCGGTTTTCACATCCTCGATGTTCCGGCCGCGGGTGAGGCGGGAAAAATTCTCCGAGACCCAGGCAAGCTCGAGAGCCCCCCCCTGGCCCCTCCGAACCATGAACACGTAATCAGTGATCATTTCGGAAATGATCCTGTTCAGCTCCTCGCTCGTCCTGAGGGCCTCCTCGGCGCGTTTGCGCTCCGTGATATCCTGGTGAAGACCCATGTAGTAGTCCCTGCCCTCGGCATGGACCATTTTGCAGGAAACATTCAGGGTGATGATGTGACCGTCCCGGTGGAAATGCTCCACGTCGAAATTCAACGTCTCGCCCTCCCTGATCCGCCGCAGGCGATCCGGCGCCAGGCGCGCGGTTTCAGGCGTGTCGAGCTCATGAAGTCGCACGCGGTTCATTTCCTCCGGGCTTTCGTAGCCATGCATCCGGGCGAAGGATTTATTGACCACCAGCGTGGAATCGTCAAACCCCATGAGGGCTATCCCCTCGGCGGCGTCGTCAAAGAGTGTTCGGTACTTCTCCTCGCTCTCCCGAAGGGCCCTCTCCGCTTCCTTTCGCCCGGTGATGTCGCGGTAATTCACCACGACGGCCTTCACCATGGGGTCGTGAAGGAGGTTGTTCCGCACCCCCTCGATCCACCGCGATGAGCCGTCCCGGTGAAGAAACCTCCCCTCGTAGTGCATCACGGCCCCGGGCTTTTTCGCGAAGGCGGCAAGCCCCTCCGTCATCCCCTGCCGGTCGTCTGGGTGCGCATACTCCGTCGCGTTCCTTCCCACGCGCTCAACCGGATCGTAACCGAAAATCCGCGAAACCGTCGGCGAATCGTAGAGTATGGTACCGTCGGCAGCTATCATGATAACGCCGTCGTAGCTGTACTCGATGAGGGCGCGGAAGAGCTGTTCGCTCTTCGCAAGGGCCTCCTCGGCGCGACGCCGGTCCGTGATGTCCTCGCCGGAGCTCAGGGTCGCCTCGATCCTCCCCTCCCCGTCCCGCAGCACGGTGTTGTGCCACGCGATGAGCCTCTCCTCGCCGTTGCGTCTCGTCACGACATTCTCGCCGTATCCCAGCAGGTCGATCTCTCCCCCCATGATGCGGCTAAACGCCGCCCGCACCCTGTCGCGGGCACGCTCCGGTATGGCGGTTTCCAGCCAGTCGCGCCCGATGAGTTCGTCCTCCGCGTAACCGAGGACCTCGCAGGTCTTCCGGTTCGCCAGTACGACCTTCCCCGCCGCATCCAGGACGACGATCATGACCCCGGCGATGTCGAGGTACCGCCGGGCCCGGTCGCGCTCCCGCTCAAGGGCCTCCTCGGCACGCCGGCGGTCCGTGATGTCGAGAAGAACCCCCGTCCAGAGTATGTCGCCGCCGGGAAGCGCCCTGGGCCGCGATTCGAAATGCACCCTTCGCGCCTCCCCGCGTACGATCATCCTGCCCTCCCACCTGAAGGGCTCCCGGTTCCGGTTGGCCTTTTCGTTCAGGTCCGCCCATTCGTCATAGTCTTCCGGATGAATCTGGTGGAGGGTAATCGTCGGGTCCCCGGAGAGCTCTTCCTTCGAGAAGCCGGACAGCTCGCAGTACCTGTCGTTCACGAACTCGTACACGTAGGGAGGCGCATCGGGGGATCCCCATGATTCGGAGGACCTGACGCGAATACGGTAGATCCCGGCGACCTGGTTGTTCACCAGGTCCTGGTAGTCCGCCCTGGAGGCACGGTGGGCCTCCTCGGCGCGGATCCTTACGATGGCGGCCCCGGCCTGGAACGCGATGGCCTCGAGTCCCTCGATGATGACGGCGGGCATCGCCTCAAGGGTCCGTGAAAAATAATTCATCACCGCCACGGGGTGTCCCTCGTGCATAACGGGGACCGCGCAGAAGGACATGAAGCCCTCTGCGACGTAGTGGGGATCGCCCAGGGCGAGGAGCTCCGCATGCCCCTTGTGATAGGTGTTTCCGGTGCGGACAAAGGCCGCCCTGGGCGACTCCGGACCGAAATGGGCGTTATCGCGTATGAAGTCATCCCCGAGACCGCGGTGCACGACCAGATCGAGCCCCCCGGTGTCTTCATTAAAAAGGTAGATGCCGCCACCGTTAATGTCGTCGAACCTGAGGATGACGTCGTGAACGCGGGAAAGGGCCCCGACAAGGTCTCCCGCTTCGCCGAATATGATCGCGATGTCCCTCTGGGCCCGTATGAACATCTCCCTGAGCTTCGAGGCCGTGATGTCCCGCGCCATTCCCTGGACCGCGTAGGTCTCTCCATCGGCGCGTGAGATGAAACCCACGGTCTCTATCCAGACATGGCTCCCCCCTTTTGTCCTGATGCGGTATTCCGCGACGCCGTCAAGGCGGCCTCCCGCCGCGAGGGCCCGGGCGGCCCGCTTCATGCCCCGCTCGTCGAGGAGCGACACGAGATTGATCGATCCGATTTCATTTCTGTCATAGCCGAGAATCCCGAGGGTCGCATCGTTCGCCGTGATGAAGTTCCCCTCGAGGTCGTGAACGTAGGAGAGGTTGAATGAGTCGCCGAGCATCGCGGCGAGGGTCTTCTTGTCCTTCTGGCAAAGATCGAGCTCGAGGGCCGCCCTGTCCAGGGAGGCCCGAAGCCCGCGCATCTCCTTCCGGACCGCGGCGAGCTCCTTTCCGGCGTCCCCGCCCTTCGGCCGGGAACCCCCCGGTGGTGCGCCGCGCCCCGCTTTTTTCCGGGGTTGTTCGCCGGAACCGGATTTCTTGCCCATCTGTCGCTCCTGCAGGTTCGTATCGGTCCTTCGCAACGCCATGCCCGGGAGGCATGCCATGGACCGGGATGGGTGAAGCATAGACCGCGGCGCGAATATTTGCAATCGAATATTGCCTTTTACGTCGCACGGAAATAATTTTTGCCGGCTGATGCGTTTTTTCGACGCCAGCATGGATGCATACGCCCTCACGGGGCGCGGGGGCGGACCATGTTAAAGGCTTGAACCTGGGAGGGCGGACACAACAATCCGCCAATTATAAGATAAAAATCGATTGCTAAATCCATAAACCTATGGTTTAGTAACCACTTGCTTGTTATATTCAAATGACTACTAAATAATGTATTTTATCTGGAGGATCACCATGCAACACACATCCAGAAAATTGATGATGATAGCACTTTTAACCGTCATCGTTTCCGCATATGGATGCAAAAAGGAGGAGACAGGAGCCGGCGTGGTCACCTTCGCACTCGGCTCGGTCAAAATCCAGCACCAGGGCCAGGAGCTCGCGGACTGTAAGGTCAAGGATACGGTCAGGGAACCCGATACGATCGTAACCGGGCCGGCATCCATGGCCGTGCTGCAGTTTTCTGACGACTGCACGGTCCAGATCTATGAGAATACGTCATTCAAAATCCTCGCATCCGGGGAAAAGAGCCGCGAGCTTTTCCTGAAGGACGGCCAGGTGCTGACCAGGCTGGTGAAAAGTGAATCCACGGGCCTGAACGTGAAGACCCCGACGGCCATCGCGGGAGTTCGCGGAACACGGTTCATCGTAAACTACAGGAAAGGCGTGACGCAGGTCGCCGTGGACGAGGGAAAAGTGGCGGTCAGGGCGTCCCGCCAGGACGAAACGGGAGTTGCGGCCGACGAAAGCGCCGTCTCGAAAGAAGAGGTCGTGGCTGAGGCGGGCAAAACCGCCGTGGTAAAGGCCCAGGTGCCCCTGTCGGCAGGAAAAGAGGCGGCACTGGTGATCAACGTGCGCGATATCACAAAGGACGAGAAACAGGAGTTGAAAAAATTCGGCGCGGTTCCCATCATCGAGGACATCGAGAAGAAATCAATTGAAGAGATCGAGTCCGTAATCCGGAAGGGAATCGGCCATTACACGCAGGACCAGCAGTCGCGAATCAAGGACCTCATGGCCAGGCCGGCGCGCTCGATGGATGAAATACGCGAGGTGTTCAAACGCGTCGACGAGGTCACGCTCTACAACGGCCGCGTGATCCAGGGAGCCATCCTGTCCCGGGGCGAAACATACCGGATATTGACTCCCGACGGCGTGATAACGGTCACGGAGGAAGAGATAAAGACCTCCACGATCGTGGAATAACCAATCCAGGAGACAGGCAGCATGAGATACCGTTGTCAGACAATCGCGATACTCGCCGCGGGGCTGGCCCTCGCCTTCGCCATCCCCGCCCGCGCCGAACATGTCTTTCTCAAGGACGGGAAAATCATCTCCGGCAGGGTACAGGGGGAAAACAAGGAGGCCGTGACCCTGGCGCTGCCCGACGGGCAGATAAGGGTGGTGCCCCGCGCGGACATCCTGCGCATGCTGTATTCGGAGGATTTCCTGGCGAAGTCGGTGATCCAGCTCACGAACGGACAGAACTTCGAGGGTTTCATCGTGAACGAAAGCCGCAGGGAGTTCACCATCCGAAAAAAGCTCAATAACCCCGACGAGCAGGTGATACCGAAAGACCAGATCAGCTTCACCGCCAGAAAGCGTCCGAGCCAGCTTGTCGCCAGGCTTATCAGGGGCGGCTTCCTGCTGAAATGGAACAAGCCCCTGGGTTCAGTGAAGAAATTCGTCGTCTACATGAGGGAGGGAGACGAGCCCTACAGGGCCGTGGCGGAATCCTACGCGCCCCAGGCAGAGGTGCGCAGGGGCATCAGGGAGGGCACTGCCTACGAGTTCCAGGTGCGCCTCGTGGACAACGACAATTACGAATCGCCACCGAGCAACGAGGTGAAGGCGACGTCCCTCAGGAAGGGCGAGACGCCGCCGGTGTACGAGGATGAAGACGCAGGGAAAAAGGCCGTGAAAGACCGATTCTCCCTGGCCATAGGCCCCTTCGGCTCCGCCGGCATAGGCCAGCAGTGGTGGAACGGCAAAGGCGGCATGGCGGGGAACGCCGGCGGGGGGATCATCATCGACACGGCCGCGGCAAGGAATGTGCTGATGAACTACCGCACCGCCATACATATCGCCCAGGATTACAACTTCCGGTACATCAGGAGGCCCATGGTCGGTTACCTGACCAACGTCCTCGGAACCGGCGCCGACACCACGTTCACAAGGTATTACCGCAGCAAGGATCTCGTCAGGCCGATGTCCATCGACCTGTCCCAGGCCATCGGCTTCGGCCTGGTGCGGACTCCCCTGGTTCGTTTCTGGCTTGGCCCCGAAATCGTCCTGAAGATGGTAACCGGCTTCGAGAAAAAACTGTACCTGGGGTTCTCCGGGGGCCTTGGCGCGATCATGGGGGTGAACATCAACCTGGGCGACCTGGTGACCCTCACCTTTTCAGGGAGCTGCAGGGCTCTTTATTCCTACAGATATACGGAATATACCGTGATAAAATCGAATGATATTGTGCCGAGCACCGTCGGGTTACCGAACATTCTTTTCCCCGACCCGAGGAAAAAGACGAACGACCAGAACGATGGCCTGGGCATATCCGGTCAGTTAAATATCGGCGTCCTGTTCAGGATCAACGACAGCTACACCATGTGAAGTCGCGCCGTGCATACCATGCATGGCAGAAAAGCTGCGAAGACGATACACTGCGGGGGCGCCTTTACTGGCGCCCCCGCATAGTTTAAACCCGCGCGTACTGAAGATTCGCCCCTTCACGGGTTTACCGGGGAGCAACCAACACCGTTTCAATTCCTATCTTTTAGCACTCTTCTCCGATGAGTGCCAGAAGCTCTGCGCATCACGATAATGAAACTGGCGGCTTGTGGAACGTTCCCGGGGGCTCAGCTCAAAAGATGTCGCAGCCGGAAGACGGACCTGCGAACATGATGGATCGATCCGTTGAAAAAGTGATGGACAGGCCTATCGTAATGAGTAACCCTAGGTTCCATCTTGAGAGTGACAGGAGACCCCCATGGAGCCAATCGATCCGAAACCCGCTCCGGATTTTGAGCTGAAGGACAGCAACGGCCAGACGATACGGCTTTCGGAGTACAGGGGCGACAGGATCGTTGTCCTCGTGTTCAATCGCGGCTTCATGTGACCATACTGCCGCAGGCACATGGCGCAGTTGCGCCAGGACTACGACGAATTCATTAAGCGGGGAGCGGAGGTCATCGCCATCGGGCCGGAAGGCGAGGAAGCATTCTCAAAATGGTGGCGCGAGCACGACATGCCCTTTGTCGGCCTCGCGGACCCTGACCACAGCGTATCAAGACTCTACGGGCAGCAGGTCAAGATCTTCAAGCTGGGCCGGATGCCCGCCCAGCTGATCGTGGATAAAAAAGGGATGATTCGCTACAAGCATTACGGAAGTTCGATGTCCGACATTCCTGAAAACGGCGATATACTCGCGATACTGGACGAACTTAACAAACAATAGATGCTCCTGCACAGGTTACAAACACTCCATCTATCCATAAAAGCCCTCCGGCGCGTTCCCGCCGGAGGGTTTGCAATCCGGAAAAATCCGCGCACACTCACCACAGAGGCACGCACATGAAAAAGAGAATGCCGACCTTCTCAACGCTTTCTATAATGGTGCTGGTCCTCGCGGCGACCCACGTGTCCTGCTCGAGGGGAAACGCGAAGGATCCCTGGGACAGTGTGCCGCGCTTCAGGCCACACTTCAACCACGCCCCCGTCATAAATGAGACATTCCGGACGCCCCAGGACGTGACCAGGAAATGCCTCTCCTGCCACGAGGAGGCTGCCGAGGACTTCATGAAGACCGCGCACTGGCGATGGGAGCGGTCCGGGGTGAAGATACCCGGGAAAAAGGGAACCTTCAGCATCGGGAAAAAGAACCTGGGCAACAACTACTGCATCGGCGTACAGGGAAACGAAAGGTCCTGCAACAGCTGCCACGCCGGGTACGGGTGGAAGGACGCGTCCTTCGACTTTTCGAATGCCGAGAACGTGGACTGCCTTGTGTGCCATGACTGGTCGGGAACCTACACCAAGGGCGACTACGGGATGCCGAGCAAGGGGGTGGACCTCCAGGCCGTGGCGAAGAACGTGGGCTACCCGAAGCGCAACAACTGCGCGCTCTGCCACAACTACGGCGGCGGCGGCATGGGGGTCAAGCACGGCGACCTGGACGAGAGCCTCCTGAACGCCTACGCGGACCTGGACATACACATGAGCAAGGACATGCTCTGCATTGACTGCCACGTGACCGAACACCACAACATAAAGGGGACCGCCTATTCCGTCAGCGTCGACCACCGGAACGGGATCAGCTGCACGGACTGCCACGACGAGAAACCCCACAAGGACAGCAGGATCAATACCCACGTGAACGCCGTGGCATGCCAGACATGCCACATCCCGAGGTACGCCCGCAAGGCGGCGACCAAGACCTTCTGGGACTGGTCCAAGGCCGGCAACTTCGCCCGGAAGGACGACCCCCACGAGTACCTGAGGATCAAGGGTGAATTCACCTACGGCAAGAACCTGGTCCCCGAATACTACTGGTTCAACATGAAGGTGGAGCGCTACCTCTGGAACGACACGATCGACCCTGCGAAGGTCACCGAGCTTAACACGCCCCTGGGGAGCGTCAGGGACCCCTCGGCGAAGATATGGCCCTTCAAGGTCCACCGCGCCATCCAGCCCTATGACAGGGTGTACCGGCACCTCCTGCAGCCCGTCACCGCCGGCGAGGGGGGCTACTGGAGCGAATTCAACTGGGACAAGGCCTTCAGGCTCTCGGAAGAGGTATCGGGCATACGGTACAGCGGCAGCTATGGCTTCACCCGCACCGACATGTACTGGCCGCTGTCGCACATGGTCACCGCCGGTGAGAAGGCCCTGCGGTGCAACGACTGCCACGGCCCCGAACCGCGCATGGACTGGAACGCCCTGGGATACCCTGACGACCCGCTTGACTCGGGGGGCCGCGAGAAGCTCGCGCCGGGAGGGACCAGATGAAAAAATACAGCTGCATCATAACCGCCGTCGCCGCCATGGCGCTCTCGGTCTACGCGGGATTCGGCGACCCCGGGAAAAAGATGACCTGTCCCAAGTGCTACGTCATGCACCCGGAGTTTCAACCCCTTGACAGGGCGGGAAACCGGACCGTCAATCCCGCCGCCCTGTCGGAGGAGCGCACCTGCGGGGAATGCCACAACGCCGAATACATCAACGCCCACAACAGCCACTACACCGACACGGCGAAAATCGAATGCTCGGCGTGCCACGCCGATGGGGGGAAAATCACCCTGGCCCCGGGGACCATCAATCCCGACGGGACGATCGACCGCGACGCCCTCAAGATACGGGTGCCCTCCAATGCGAACTGCCTGGCCTGCCACGGCGTGGGCTCGGTGAAGGGCAAAGAGGTCTTCATCCCGGAGGATTTCCCCGGCGCCCTCGTGAATTACGAGGGGGGCAAGTGCTTCCGGGTTACGTGCAAAACAGGGGAGATCCTGTCCCCGGAGAACATCTCTGATTCGCTGATCAACATCAAGGACCGGGAGACACTCCAGTTCCCCTGGGACGTGCACCTCCAGCGGGAGGTGATGTGCGTCTCCTGCCACTTCACGAGGAACGACCCCCGGCGCGCCGAGACGCGCGTTTCCGACCAGGCGCACCTCTCCAACGACCCGCGCAAGTCCAGCTCGATAGGGAAGTATCTCTACATCCCGGACCACCGGCTCCTCCACGCCGATTGCCGGACGTGCCACTCCCCGGAGAAAGCGCACGATTTCCTCCCCTACCGGGACCGCCACTTCGCGGTGCTTTCATGCCAGTCGTGCCACGTGCCGAGGCTCTACGGCCCCGCCCTGAAATCGGTCGACGAGACGGTCATAACCGCGGAGGGGGGGCCGCGCTACGAGTTCCGGGGGCGGGACGCGGCGAACGGCGCCAACCTCAACACCGCGTACACCGAGGGATTCCAGCCGTTCCTCCTCTCTCATAACGGAAAGAAGCCCGGGGCCGAGGAGATCACCGGCGTGAAGGACGGCGTATCCCCCGTGAACCTCATGGTCCGCTGGAGATGGACCGGGGGCGGCGGGAAGGCCGTGCCCTTCAGCATCGTCAGGAAGGCGTACCTTGATGGTAAAACGTACCATGCCGACGTGATCGGGGCCTTCGACGCGGACGGGAGCGGCGCCATTGAGCACGGCGAGCTGAAACTCGACACGAAGGCCAAGGTCGACTGCATCGGGAGGCGCCTCGCCGCGGCGGGGATAAAGGACCCGGCGATCAGGGGGACCACCGAGCCATACCGGGTCAACCACGGCATCGCCCATGAGAAGTCCCTTACGACCGACTGCCTGGCATGCCATTCCGGTGCGTCACGGTTCGGCGCGGATGTCGAGCTCGCGTCTTTCATCCCCGCGGGCGCCGCGGTGGCTACGGGCGATACCGCGGAGATGGGGGGACTCGCCTTCCACCTGGACGGCGCAATCGAAGCGGGGACCGCGGGCACGCGCCTCGTGAAGGACGGGAAGGTCACCAACCGCTATGTCTTCGGGTACAGCAGCCACACCTGGCTCAACGTTCTCGGCATCCTCATCCTGGCGATGTCCGTTGCGGGCACGGCGGGGCACGGCGCGCTGCGCTACCTTGCGCAGCGGGGAGCCGGGAAGAAACACGGGACCGTCATACGCGTGAAGGTGTACGCCCTGTACGAGCGGATCTGGCACTGGGGGATGGCCCTGTCGGTCATCGTGCTCATCATCACCGGGCTGGAGGTGCATTACGCGGGGAGCTTCACCCTCATGGGATTCGATAACGCCGTGGAGGTGCATAATTTCTTCGCCGCCCTGGTGACCCTGAACGCGGCCCTGTCGCTCTTCTACCACCTGGCGACCGGGGAGATCATGCAGTACATCCGCGTGCGCAGGGGCTTCCGCGGCGAGATCCTCGTCCAGGCGGCCTACTACCTCTACGGGATATTCAGGGGGACGGGACATCCCTTCGAGAAGACGGCGGAACGGAAGCTCAACCCCCTGCAGCAGCTGACCTATTTCGCCCTGCTGAACGTCCTCTTCCCGGTCCAGATCGTGACGGGCATCATGATGTGGCTCGTGTCGGTATGGCCCGGATTCTCATCCGCCGTCGGGGGGCTCACCCTGATCGCCCCGGTGCATAATTTCTTCGCCTGGCTCTTCATCACCTTCCTTGCCGTGCACCTCTACCTTGTCACCACGGGGCACACGGTGTTCAGCAACCTGAAGGCCATGATCACGGGCACGGAGGAGATGGAGGAAGGCGCCTCCGCGGAGACAGCCCGGGACTCGCTCTCGGGCGTCACGGTCAGGGACATCATTGAGAATATCAGGAACATTGCGGAAAAGGCACTGCGAGGTAAATCATGAAAACGGATACCGCCGCGAAACCCTACACAAACCCCTACATCGGTGGGATATTCCTGGGGATCGTCCTGTTCATCGCGTACTACATGACGGGAAGCGGCCTGGGGGCCTCCGCCGCCCTGAGCAGGATACAGATATGCATCCTGGACCTCTTCGCCTCGTCGCACGTGGACCGGGTCGCCTACTTCGCCGAGAAGGGAGGCGGGTCCCTCATCGCCATCGACCACAGCTCGATTCTCATGCTCGCCGGGACCTTCCTGGGGGGGACGATCTCCGGCCTTCTGCACCGGCGCTTCAGGGTCGAAACCCGCCGGGGACCGCGGATCACCGACCGTCAGCGGTGGCTCTTCGCCTTCATCGGCGGGGCCATCATGGGATACGGCGCGCGCCTCGCCCGGGGATGCACCTCGGGGCAGGCCCTTTCGGGGGGCGCCGTCCTCGCCGCGGGGAGCTGGGCCTTCATGCTCTGCGTCTTCGCCGGGGGCTACATGCTCGCGTGGTTCGTGCGAAGGCTCTGGCAATAGGAGGATGATATGGCACCCCATGACGCAATGCTCTTAGGAAAACTCGCGGGATACGCGGTCTACCTGGCCATCGGGATCGGTTTCGGCATGGCCCTGGAGATGTCAGGGTTCGGCGACTCCCGCAGGCTCGCGGCGCAGTTCTATCTTACCGAGATGCGCGTGCTCAAGGTCATGTTCACCGCGATTATCGTGGCCATGCTCCTCATCTTCCTCTTCTCGGCCTTCGGCTGGCTCAACTTCGACAGCATCTGGGTGAACCCTACCTACATCTGGCCCCAGATAGTCGGCGGGATCATCCTCGGGATAGGCTTTATCATAGGCGGATTCTGCCCGGGGACGTCCCTCGTGGCGGCCTCGACGCTCAAGCTCGACGGCGTGTTCTTCGTTCTCGGGGTCCTCTTCGGCGTGTTCCTCCTCGGCGAATCCCTCTCGATCCCGGCCCTGAACATGTTCTACCACTCCGGGGACTACGGCAGGCTGACGCTCCCGACGCTCTTCGGACTCGGCACGGGCACCGTCGTGGTTCTCGTCATATTCATGGCCCTCTTCATGTTCTACGGCGCGGGGATCAGCGAGAAATTCTTCGGTGAAAAGGTGCCCTGGAAGGACATTCCCCTCAATCCCCTGAAGCACGTGCATCCCGCCTTCGCCGGCGTCCTTATCCTGGTCGCCATCGTGATACTGGTGAAGGGTGAACCATCCCTGGACGACCGGTGGAACATGCTCCCGGCCGGGGAGCGGCAGAAACTCGAGAAACGCGAGGTATACATACATCCCGCGGAGCTCCTCTCGGTAATGAACGATTTCCACCTCAAGGCGCGTATTCTCGACCTGCGCGGCCAGTCCGATTTCAACACCTTCAACCTCCTCAGCTCCGTGAATGAGCCGGCGGAAACCATCAACCGGCATGACCGTATCATGAGCCTGAGAAAGGAAGCGCCCAACACCGTGGTGGTGCTCGTTTCCAACGGCGAGAAGGCCTCGACGGAGGCGTACCGGCTCCTCCGCGTGAGCGGCGTGCAGAACCTCTACATACTCGAGGGAGGCATCAACAACTGGATCGACGTGTTCGGGGCGGAGAAAACCGTCGCGAGGAGGAAAGAGGGCGCCACGCCGGGGAGCGACGGAATGTCGTATGTCTTCACCAAAGCATACGGGTCGACACTGCACCTTTCCAATCCGATCGGGGACCACGGGGAACTGCCGGACATACAATACGAGAAAAAAGTGAAGCTGCAGCTGAAAGTGGCCAAAAGCGGCGGCTGCGGATAACGGCCCGTTCCGGCAAGGGCAGATGCCACGATGACCCCAAATAATGAAGAGACACTCCGCATCGTCGAGCAGTTCAGAAAAACTGAAATCTTTTCCGGGCTCCCCGACGACGACCTGGCCATCCTCGCCTCGCGAAGCGGCTTCGTCGAGTACCGGAAGGGCAAGATCATCTTCGAGAGGGGTGTGAAGGCGAGCCAGCTCTTCATCATCACGACGGGCGAGGTGGTCATCGCCAGCAACCTTGAAAAGGTCCACGGGGGAGGCGATCCCTCGCCGTCGCAGGTGATCGCCCGCTTCATCGACGGGGAGATATTCGGCGAATTTGAGTTCTTCGAGGAGGACGCCCGGACGGCCTTCGCCATGGCCGCCGAGGACACCACCCTCCTCACCTTTCCCCGGGAAGGGATCGACCAGGAGCAGTTCCTGGACGAATACGCGCATATCTTCGCCAAGGTCTACCACAGGCTCATCTCCGTGAACGCCGGCCGGCAGCGCATGACCCACCGGTTGATCAGCGAAAAGGCCGGCTGGATCGAGGAACTGAAAAAGCAGATGTTCTTCGACAAGCTGACCGGGGTGCACAACCGCACCTACCTGGAAGACGAGCTCGCGAAGAATTTCTCCTTCCTGGGCCCCCTGTTCAGCCTTCTCGTGATAAAGCCGGACAACTTCAAGCTCATCAACGACACCTTCGGCCACGAGGCGGGGGACGGGGCGCTACAGGCAATATCATGGAAGCTCTCGAGCCTTCTCCGCCCGGAGGACCTTGCGATCCGCTACCGCGGCAACGAGTTCATCATCATCTTTCCCGGGACTCCCCTGGAGGAAGCGGCGGATCTCGCCGCGGCCTATCTTGCCGAGATGACCGCCTTCGATATCGGGGCGAGGATGGGAAGGCAGAGCCTCATGCAGACCTTCAGCATCGGCGTGGCGTCCTACCCCGAGCATGAAACGGAGATCCTCGAACTGGTCGAGAAGGCCTTCACCAGGGTCTTCGAGCAGAGGGAAAAAGGCGGCAACGGAATTCTCCTGGCGCGCTCCGGCGAGGACGAGCTCACCACGTTCCTCAAGAAGGTCAGCATGCTTTCGAGCCTGAAGATATCGGAAATACACCAGCTCGCCCAGAGGCTCAGGCCGGTCCGCCTCGGGAAGGGCAGCGTCGTGTTCCGCGAAAGGGAGGGTGGTGACGAGCTGTACATCATCAGGAGCGGCGCCATGTCGGTCCGCATCGGCATCCAGGACGGCACGGAGCGGGAGATCGCCCTTCTCAGGGAGGGGGAATTCTTCGGCGAGATGGCGATCTTCGACAACGCCCCGCGCTCGGCCACCTGCGTCGCCGCCGAGGACAGCGAGCTCCTGCGCCTGCACAAGGACGACTTCTTCACCATGATGCGGATGGCCCCGATCCCCGCGATAAAGGTGATGAAGAACATGCTGAACAAGACCACGGACAGGCTGAACGCCAGCGGCCAGGTGATCACCCAGATGGTGAAGTGGGGCGAGGACGCGAGCCTGCGCGCCGTCACCGACAAGCTCACCGGGGTGTACAACAGGCGGTACCTGGAGAGTGAGCTCGACGGCAGGTTCGCCGCGGCGGAGAAGAGCGGCGCGCCCCTGGTCCTGGTCATGGCCGACATGGACAATTTCCGCGAGGTGAACGAGGGATACAGCCACGAAGTGGGCGACCGGTACATCGTCGAGGTGGCGAAGGTGTTCACGGATACCTTCCGGAAAACGGACATCGTGTCCCGCTACGGCGGCGACGAGTTCACCATCCTCCTCCCGGACACCGACCTGGCGACCGCCATGGAGGTAAACGAGCGCGTGAGGCGACGCGTCGAGGGCCTCGACTTCCTGAAAAAGCTCGACGGGCCGGAACTCCGCACCTCGGTGAGCCTGGGGCTTTCCTGCTACCCCGCAACCTGCCGGACCCTGGCGGAACTGAAAGAGCAGGCCGACAAGGCCCTCTACGCCGCCAAGCACAACGGGCGGAACAGGGTGGAGCACGCCCCCCTGCGTAAGGAAGATCCCCCCCCTGCCCCCCCTTCATAAGGGGTATTCGCGCCGCACCGGGTGCGGGATATAATTGCGAATATTTCAGGCATTTCCGAAAATTTCCCTTGCAAATGGATTCCGCTATTCCATCGTCTTTCCCGAAGCGTCCCGGGCCGTCCCATCGACCCGCACGGGACACGCGAGGCAACGGTCTTCCCACTCAGCTTCGGGCATTTTGAATTTTGTTTTTTTCAGCACAGGAGAGCGAGCTTCAGCCGCGTTGAGGAATGAGGCTCCTTAACCATACAGGAGGAAACGAGATGTGGGCATTAACTAAAATCGGTATCCGTATTTTCCAGTTCTTCTTCTTCAAGGGGGCCTATCTGCTGCCCTGGAAGCAGCCGGAACTCATCGAGGGCGACGGCTCCTTTGCCAGGCTCCCGGAATTCGTTAAAAGCAAGGGATTTGACAATGTCATGGTCATCACCGACAAGGGGCTGATAAAAACAGGCCTGTTGAAGCCCCTGTTCAAGGCCCTGAAGGCGTCCAAGGTGGCGTATGTGCTTTTCGACAGGGTGGAGCCGAACCCCAAGATCGACACCATCGAGGAAGCCGTCACGATGTACAGGGACAACAGGTGCCAGGCGCTCATTGCCGTGGGGGGCGGCTCGCCCATGGACACGGCCAAGGCCGTGGGCGCCCGGATCGCCCGGCCCCGCAAGAGCATCGAGCAGATGGGAGGCACCCTGAGGGTCCTCTGGAAAATCCCCACCCTCTTCGCCGTTCCCACGACGGCGGGCACGGGATCGGAAACCACCGTTGCCGCCGTGGTTACCGACAGGGAAACCCACCACAAGTACTCGATCAACGACCTGTTCCTCATCCCGCCCTACGCGGTCATGGATCCCCTGCTTCACGTGGGCCTTCCACCCTTCATCACGGCCACTACCGGCATGGACGCCCTGACCCACGCCGTGGAGGCCTACATCACCGTGGACAGGCCGAAATACTGCCGGGAGGCGAGCGAGGAGGCCGTCATGGCCATCTTCAAATATATACTGAAGGCCTTCAAGAAGGGGTCCGACATCAACGCGCGACGGGAGCTCCTCTACGCCTCGTACAAGGCGGGCCTCGCCTTCACGCGATGCGGCGTGACCTACGTGCATCCCATCGCCCATACCCTGGGGGGGCTGTACAACGTGCCCCACGGCCTGGCCAACGCGGTCATACTTCCCTATTGCCTCGAGTACTACGGCACAACAATCCATCCCCGCCTCGCGCGCCTGGCCGACCTCACGGGAATCGCGAAAACGGGCCAGTCCGACGCGGAAAAGGCGAAGGCATTCATCGCCGAGATCAGGCGCATGAACAAGGCCATGAAGCTGCCGGAGAAATTCGATTGCATCAAAGACGTGGACATCGACCAGATCGTCGAATGGGCGCTCCAGGAGGCCCACCCGATGTACCAGGTCCCCGTGCTCCTCAACGGCGACCAGCTGCGGGAGATCATCGCGCGGATACGTGCGTTAGGCGGGTTCATCCGGAGTGAATAATAAAAACCCCATGGCACCGCCAGGGGGTTTTTTCGCCCATGTAAGGCTCTGACCCTTCCAC
>CAZKPR010000045.1:0-9556 GCA_964554685.1 uncultured Leptospirales bacterium
TTCCATTTCGCAGGACCAGAGCTACGAGATATCCATGCTGCTCCACGCCGTGAACGACTGCGAGCGGATCGGCGACCACTGCGAGAATCTCCTGAAGCTCGTGAGGCGCAAGTATGACGGGAAGCTTTCTTTTTCGGATCGCGCCGTCGAGGAGATAGACGAAATCTCGGCGAAGGTGCGGGAGCTTCTCACCCTCATCCACGAAAGCCTGATGAGGGGCTCGACGGGGATCATGACGACGGCCAGCATCCTCGAGAACCGGATCAACGAGCTCAGGAAGGAACTCCGGACCACGCATATCGAACGGCTCAACGAGGGCGCCTGTGACGTGCCCTCGGGGCTCGTGTTCATCGACATGCTCACCAGCTTTGAGAAGATCGGCGACCACGCCTTCAATATAGCCGAGGGAATCGGGCTGAACAAGATCACGTGACAAGCCGCCGATAACGACATCAGGCGTATTCTAATCAATCAGACCGCGCATCACCCTGTCTTCACGCCGCGCATTGAATGACAATCAGTCGGTTTTTTTAATTGAGAAAAAGTCCGGGCGGAAATTATATTGACAGATAACACGAATAATCAATAAGTAACATTTCGGGAGGCCCCATCATGCACATGGCTGACGCGCTCATATCACCCGCCGTGGGAGGCACCATGTATGCCGCCACAGCGGGGCTCATCGCCTACTCGTCGAAGAAGCTCAACGATGAAATGGACAGCGCAAAGATTCCCCTCATGGGGATCATGGGGGCCTTCATTTTCGCAGCCCAGATGCTGAATTTCACGATACCCGCCACGGGGTCGAGCGGCCATATAGGGGGAGGCCTCCTCCTCTCCATCGTGCTCGGTCCCTACGCGGCCTTTGTCACCATGGCGTCGGTGCTGATCATCCAGGCGCTCTTCTTCGGCGACGGGGGGCTCCTGGCCCTTGGGTGCAACATCTTCAACCTTGGTTTTTTCACCTGTTTCATAGCCTATCCCCTGGTGTACAGGCCCGTCGCCGGGAAGGGGGCATCGAGGCTGCGCGTCGTCGCGGGATCCCTCGTTGCCGCCGTGGTGGGGCTCCAGCTCGGCTCCCTCGCCGTGGTGATCCAGACCGTCCTGTCGGGCATTTCGGCACTGCCGTTCAAGACCTTCGTGCTCCTTATGCAGCCGATACATCTTGCCATCGGCGTGGTGGAGGGAATCGCCACGGCCGCGGTGGCCCTGTTCGTCATGAGGGTGAGCCCCGAACTGCTTGACGGGAAAGCGGCGGCGCCCTCGTCGCGGAAGAGTCTCCTGGCGGGCCTCGGAGCGGCGGCGATACTCTTCGGGGTCCTTTTCAGCTGGTTCGCTTCGACGCATCCCGACGGCCTGGAATGGTCGATCGGAAAAACCACGGGAGCGGGTGAGATGGAGGAGACCAGGACGGGCATCTACGGACTCGTGCGCTCCCTCCAGGAGAAAACGGCCGTCATGCCGGATTACGGTTTCAGTGAATCGGACGAAACGGCTCCTCCCGAAGACGAGGAAAAGTGGCCGGCGGTGAGCGGCGGCACCTCCCTCGCCGGTATCCTGGGGGGCGTCCTGGTCCTGGCCCTCGCCGCGGCGGCCGGCGCGGTCATTTATATCGCCAGGAAGCGAAAAAAGATTGCGAAAGAATAACGGAACGGCACAGTGTGATCGAACATGAAGGGCAGGGTTGATCATGCCGGCACCCTGCCTTTTTTATTTACATCGCGCACGGGCGCGTGATGAAACGGGAGACCGCCATTACCTCGTCGGAGTCCATACTTCAGAACCTGGGATACATGGACCTGCTGTCCTGCGGCGACAGCGCCATTCACCGCCTCGACCCCAGGGCCAAGCTCGTGACCACCCTGGCGTTCATCGTGGCGGTCATGTCCATGGACAGGTACGCGGTTTCGATGCTTCTTCCCTTCGCGTTCTATCCCGTCTACCTTGCCGCGGCGGGGGGTGTCCCGCCGCGCTACCTGGCGAAAAAGATCCTGTACCTGACCCCTTTCGTGTTATTCGTGGCCGCCTTCAATCCCGTGTTCGACCGCGAAGCGGCAATGTCGATCGGCCCCCTGTCCATCTCGGGAGGATGGCTCTCGGCGCTGTCGATCATGCTTCGATTCGTGCTTACTCTCGGATCGGTGATCGCGATGATCGCCTGCACGGGCTTTTACAACGTCTGCCTCGCCCTTGAGCGCCTGAAGGTGCCGCGCGTCCTTGCGGTTCAGCTCCTCTTCCTTTACCGCTATATCTTCGTCCTTGTCGAGGAGGCGGCCCGGATGCTCAGGGCCAGGGACCTGCGCTCATCCGGGAGACGGGGCAGGGGGATCGGGGCATTCGGCCCCATGGCGGGGACCCTTCTCCTCAGGAGCGTTGACAGGGGGAAGCGAATATACCTGGCGATGACGAGCCGCGGCTTTGACGGCACCTTCCGGCGTCTGGCCCCCCTGCGTTTCGGGGCGGGGGATTTTCTCTTCATGATCACCTGGTGCGGCCTGTTCATCATTTTCAGGATGGTAAACGTGTCCCGGTTGATCGGGAGCATGGCGGAGGGATTGCTTTCATGAGCCATCACATCGTACAGGCAACGGACCTTCATTATGCCTACCCTGACGGCACGCGGGCCCTTCGGGGCGTATCGTTCCTCATAACCCATGGGGAATCCGTGGCCCTCATCGGGGCGAACGGCGCGGGCAAGTCGACGCTGCTCATGCACATGAACGGGATACTCCTCCCGGAGAGCGGGGAACTCATGATCGGCGACCGCCCCCTGTCGCGCGAAACCGTCCACGAGATACGGCGCACCGTGGGCATGGTGTTCCAGGAATCGGACGACCAGCTCTTCATGCCCACGGTGTTCGACGACGTGGCCTTCGGCCCGATGAACATGGGCCTCCCCGCCGGGGTCGTGCGCGAGAAGGTGACGCAGACCCTCGAAACCGTCGGGGCCCTCCACCTCGCCGACCGCCCCACCCACCGGCTCTCGGGGGGGGAGAAGAGGGCGGTGGCCATCGCCACGGTCCTCTCCATGTCCCCCGACATCCTCGTTATGGACGAGCCCGCCTCGAACCTGGATCCCCGGTCGAGGAGAAGGCTCATCGAGCTCCTCAGGGGATTCGCCCATACCAAGATCATCGCCACGCACGATCTCGACATGGCCCTGGACCTCTGTGAACGGACCATTGTCCTCTTTGACGGCTCCGTGGCGGCCGACGGCGAAACGGGAGTGATCCTCCGCGATGACGCGCTCCTGGCCCGCTGCGGCCTGGAGCGGCCTCTCTCCTTCCAGGGGTGCCGGGACCCCGGGGGAGCATGATGCCGGGAAGATGGTGACGCGCTTCGTATAATCTCCACGTCAAGGACCGTTAGGGATCTCACGCGCGGAGGCGCGATCCCCGCCCATACACTTGTTGCCTGGCCTGAACTGGGATCGTACGGGGTTCCCGTCGAACGGCGCATAGGGACAAGGGCATGATGCCCCGTTACCTGATGAAACGGCATGAAACGCCTGATGGCGGTCATGCCGTTTTTTTCTGCTCCGGGGAAAAAAACGCGTAAATACCTTGACAGAGAAAATGAATAATTGGCATATGTAAATATTAACTAATAATAAATATATTCTATAAGTAATACTTTTTCAAGACAGGGGTCGGATCGCGTATCAACCATGAATCTCGGATCGATTATCAGAAAGAACCGGAAAGAGCTGAAACTGACCATGAAGGAAGTGGCGGAGCGCGCGAAGATCTCCGAGGGCTTCCTGAGCCAGATCGAGAACAACGTGAACACACCCTCGGTGGACACCCTGATGAACATCTGCAACGCCATCGGCATCAACGCCGGTGACGTGCTCAACCAGGTGAAAAACCGGGAAAAATTCGTGGTGATACGGAAAAGCGACTGGGGCGACATCGACATCCCCCATTCAGGATTTGCAACGAAGCGTTTCCTGTCGCAGGACGATCGCACCTTGATCGACACCGCGGTTTAGGTTATTAAGGAAGGAAAGACAATACCGGTGAGAAAAAATATCCGAAACGGCCAGGAGATGCTCTGCGTCCTCAGGGGAAAAGTGGAGCTCGAGCTCGGTGATGACCGAATTCTTCTCTCCGAAGGAGACGCCACACACTACTGGTCAAATCCGGCGAAGCAGATGATCATAGGAAAGAGTAAAACCGACGCGGTCGTCGCGTGGACGGGAACGCTCTGATGGATTTATAATTAATTCAAATCAAGATCACGATTGAGGGGTAAAAGCATATGATCAAATTCAGTGAACAACAATTGGCTATCCCGAAGCTGATGAAGCCCGTCTACCTCGTTACGGCGGGCCAGTCAAAGTTCGACAGGGCCCAGCCTGACAAGCGGACGGAGGAGCTCTGCGTCGACGCCCTGACGCAGGCGGCGGAGCTTATCAACCTTACGCCGGCGGAGCTGAAGAGCTACATCCACACCTGCTACTATGGCCACTTCGCCGACCATTTCGGCGATCAGCTCCTGGGAGAGGCCGTTATCCATGACAGGCTCGGTCTCGACCCGCTCGGGAACATCGGCGTCAAGACCGGCGGGGCCACCGGCGGATCCACCCTCTGGGAGGCCCTGAAGGCCGTCGCTTCAGGCTACTCGGACTGCGTTCTCGCCATGGGGTGGGAGCGTATGGACGAGGTCCCCACGGACGAAGGCAACTTCCTTATCTCCTGCGCGGCGGACAAGGACTGGGAGTCCCCCCTGGGGCACATCTACACGGGGTACTACGCCGTCATGGCGCAGAAATACTGGCAGGTCTTCGGTAAAGAAGAAGATTCCTTCCGCAAGACCCTCGCGGAGATATCCGTCAAGCACCACGGCTACGCGAGGATGAACCCCTATGCCCAGGCGCCGATGAAGATTACCGTGGATGATGTTCTCAATTCGCCCGTCGTGGCATATCCTCTCAGGGCGCTTGATTGCTGTGTCATGAGCGTCGGTGCGGCGTGTGCGATCATCTGCGACGAGGCCACGGCGATGAAGCTTACCAAGAATTCGCCCCACAAGCCGCTCAGGATATGGGTGACCGCGGGCTCCCACACGCTCCGGCCCGCCGACCGGCGCGACATGGAGATTCCCCTGCTTCCCAACGAAACGGCGGACCAGTACAAGGACCTGGGCAAGCGGTTTCCCGGCGGCGAGCGCTACCCGGGCTTCACGGGTTTCCTGGCGGCACGCATGGTTGCCTATTACATCTATCGCCAACTGGGAATCAAGGACCCGACGGAAGACCTCGATCTTGTCGAACTCCATGACGCCTTCACCATCAGCGACGTCCAGACCTACGAGGATATCGGAATCCGTCCCTACGGCGAGGGAAGGACCTACGTGGAATCGGGCGACTGCTACCACACCAACCCGAAGACGGGCAAGCCGGGCAAGCTTCCCTCGAACCTCTCGGGGGGGCTCATCGGCTGCATGCACGCCGTGGGCGCCACGGGAATCATGCAGGTTTTCGAGATCGCCACGCACATCTGGAACCGCTGGGCGGAGATACACGGCGACGAAAAGATATGGAAAAAATTCAACCGCCAGAAGCCCTCTGACTGGACCGATCTCCAGGTCAAGGACGCAAAGCGGGCCATGGCGATCAGCCATGCCGGGGTCGGATCCCACGTCACCGCCACGGTGCTGATGGATCCCGACCATCTTATCAAGAAGGACGCGTAAAGGAGGTTTGCCATGAGCATGTTCGGACAGGTACACGTAAAAAACAACCAGTACAAGATAAAGGGCGATTTCCATCACATGACGCCCAACACCCCCATACGGAACGCGGACGACGGATGGAAATTGATGGGCGTGACCAACCCGCGGGATATGACCTACATCCACTCCTACGGCGGTGAGGCCATATTCTTCGAGTCGCTGAGCCAGGGAAAGCTGATGGCCACGCGGTGCGATAATCCCACGTGCGAGGGGAAGGGGTCGGTGTACCAGCCCTTCAGGATCCATTGCCCCGACTGCCTGGGGAAAAACACGGTCATTGACATGACCGATATCGCAAAAAAGACTTCGAAGATCCACACCTTCATGGTGTGCGAACGCTCCGGGGCCTTCAATATCCTGGACAAGCCGATCAAGTTCATCAACGTGGAGTTCGACGGCGTCTGCACCATCTTCATGAGCTACCTTGCCGTGGGTGATCCCAAAATGGGCATGAAGGTGGTTCCGGTGTTCCAGACAAAGGACCCCACGTATACGATCCTGGATATCTGCTTCGTCCCCGAGGGGACCAAGGCGAACCAGCTTCCCAAGGGATTCTCGTTTTAGTGACGTTTCCGACAGGCAACTCCGCCCCCGGCGTCGCCACCGGCGCGCCGGGGGGGGAGCGGAAATAATTGGAGGAAAATCATGGATTTCTGGCTGAACGACGAACAGAAGATGCTCCGCTACAACATCCGGGAGTTCGCCGAGAAGGAGATCGGGCCCAAGGCCCAGGAGCTTGACGAGAACGAGGAGTTCTCCTACGACATCACGAAGAAGATGGCGGCACTCGGTCTTTTCGGCATCTACGTGCCGGAGAAGTGGGGCGGGGCCGGAATGGATTATCTCTCCTACTGCGTTGCCGTGGAGGAGATCTGCCGGGTCGACGGTTCCCACGGCGCCACGGTGGCGGCGGGAAACTCCCTCGGGATCGGTCCGATCTACTACTACGGGAACGAGAAGCAGAAGGAGGAATGGCTCCCGCGACTCTGTTCCGGGGAGATACTCGCCTCCTTCGGGCTTACGGAGCCGGATGCGGGCTCCGACGCCGGGGCGAGCAAGACCAACGCGAAGCTCGACAAGGGACAGTGGGTCATCAACGGGAGCAAGATCTTCATCACGAATTCCACGAACAAGATGGCGGGGGTCTGCACGGTCCAGGCGATCACGGGGAGCAAGGCCGACGGGAAGAAGGAGGTCTCCTGCATCCTGGTGCCCAACGGTACGCCGGGGTTCACCACGAAGAAGATGACGAAGAAGATGATGTGGCGCGCCTCGGACACGGGGGAGCTCTACTTCGACGACTGCCGGGTTCCCGAGGAGAACCTCCTGGGGAAGCGGGGCGAGGGGTTCCACCAGATGCTCCAGACCCTGGACAACGGCAGGCTCGCCATCGCGGCCATGGGGCTCGGCGGCGCCCAGGGCGCCTACGAGCTGGCCATGAAGTACGCGAAGGAGCGGAAGCAGTTCGGCAAGCCGATCGCGACCTTCCAGATCAACGCCTTCAAGCTGGCGGACATGGCCACGGAGATCGAGGCGGCGCGCAATTTATTGTACAAGGCCTGCCTGCTGAAAGACCAGGGCAAGCCCTTCGGCAAGGAGGCGGCCATGGCCAAGCTCTACTGCTCCGAGGTGATGGGGCGCGTGGTGGACGAGGCGGTGCAGATCCACGGGGGCTACGGCCTGATGAAGGAGTACAACGTCGAGCGCTTTTTCCGGGATTACAAGCTCCTCACCATCGGCGAGGGGACCTCGGAGGTCCAGCGTATCGTCATCTCGAGGAAGATCGGCTGTTACGACGTGTAGGGGCCGGTGCGAACCGGTGCCAGAGTAAAAATAAAAGATAGTTATCGGTTGATGCCCGGCAACACTGCCGGGCATCGGCTTTTTCAATTTTTTTTCTTGTCATTTCTATCCACCCCGTGCACCGTGGCGCCGCGATAATCCAATCGAATGGATCACTCAAATGTCCCCGCTTCAAGGAAGCCTGTTGAGGCAATCTGTTGCTAATGGGGTCAAAGGGGCGAAGCACCTTACAAGGCCCCCCGCAGGGGCACCCTGCGAGGGCGTGGCGCGGTTTTGCTGCAAATTTATTATTCATATGGTGTAACGATGAAACGAGTAGTATTTCTCTCTGTTTTTCTGTGCATTGCCGCCGTGGCGGCCCGGGCCGAGGTGCCGAAGGTCGCCGTCATGGATTTCACGACCACGGAATTTTCCAGTGAGCTAGCCGCGAAGACATCGGAATTTCTCCGCCTGGGTCTTATCAACAACAGCGATTTCGTCGTGATCATGAAAAGCCAGGCGGCCCGGACCCTCCGGGCGAGTGGAATCGATATGAATACCTGTTTCACCATCGAGTGCGCCTCCCGGGCGGGCAGGGCCCTGGGCGCTTCAAGGGTGCTTACGGGAAACCTGATACGCACGGGGAAGAAGATCGTTATCACCTGCGTTATCGTGGATGTCGCCGGGGGCTTCAGCGAATACAGCGAGAGGGTGACGAGCGCCGGGGAGGACGACCTGGCCGATGCCGCGGCGCGCCTTGCAGGGAAAATCTCCGACAGGCTCTCCCGGACCCTCAGGAGAGAAGTTGAAGGGAGGGCAAGGGGCATCGTTGACCCGAAGGTATACCGAAGGGGAGTGGCCCTGGCGGTAACGACCTCCATGGTGCCTTTTTGGAGCGGGAGCTTTAACCGCCGGGGCTTTGACGGGGGCGGACTTGCCTTTGTGATGCTGAAATCCGCGTCTCTGGGCTGCATAGGTTATTTTTATGGTCACATGAAACCAGCGGCAAAAAATAGAGTAAGAGTCAGCAGGGATAGCGTTGTGTTGCTGGCATTGCCGGCCGCGGGAAATCCGTTAGGGGTTGTGGTTGCATATGTAAACTATTCAGCGTACAATCCGGATAAGGATTGGATAGGATCCGGCTTTTTACCCTCGCATGGTCTTCCGCTGATGTATACGGGTATTATCGGTCTTCCTGTTTTTATCGTTGCCGACATGATCTACTCCGGGGTGCGTGCTTCACGGTTTTACAAGAAAATGGCCTCTAATTTTTCATCTGACGGTGGCTCCGTTTCACTTTCAATCGAACCGAAAATTTCAGAGCGGGAGTTGGTTTTCAGCGCGAGAGGCGAGGCGGCCCTGGCCAGGTGGAGTGAATTCGAGGGGGCGAACCTGGCGTTTTCCATGCGGTTTTAACCTGGTAGCGGAAATTTGTGCGGATGTACCGATAACAATCGGTACTTTTCCTTGCCGAGAGCAGATACGTGAGATAGTTATCGGGAATCCCCGGCACCTCGTGCCGGGGATTCCTTATTTTGTAAACATATATTAAGTAATGTATCATTATATTGCTGTAAAATCGGCGATAGTTATCGGTATACCTCCCTTTCATTAGATTTGAGCGATTGTTATCGTCCAATGCCTTGGTTGAGCGCACCAATCCCACTGTGACATAAACAAAACTGAAACCGACCGGTCGGTTTTTACTTGACAAATTATACCGTCTTGTTAGTCTGTTTTTCCAATATGGAACAGCATCACCCTGCAAAACATATGCAAACCAATCAATGGGCGTAAGAGCGGCGGGAGGTACCATGGTCATTATGAAACGGTGCGCAATTTTCATGCTGGCGGCGGTCATTTTTTCCTGTGCCGGGTGCCAGGACGAATCAGGCGATTCGCTTCTTCCTTTTCTTTCATCATCCAATGACTCGGCACATACGTAAGGTAAAACGGTCTTGGTTTACGATACAACGCTTAAATATGACAAACCCTTGGCCACCAACACCTCCTACAAATCCCCGGAAAAAAAACCAAC
>CAZKPR010000045.1:9566-13121 GCA_964554685.1 uncultured Leptospirales bacterium
TCGGCACAGACGGAAGGTTCAACGGTCGAGGGTGACGCTTCCTCGCGTTACTATGTCGAACCCGAGGGCGACGACTCCTGCGTCGAATGCCCCGGACAGCTCACCAGCCAGGACGAGGCGCTCATGCGTTCCGAGCTCGCAAAGGCCGGGGCTGATGACGCGAAAATAGACCTGAACGTCCGGGTGACGATACCCCTGTCGGCCAATCCCCATGCGGACGGCGAAATCGACCTCTGGGCCACGGTGATACGCCCCGGGGGAAGCGAAAAGCTGCCCACGATACTCGTGGCGACGCCCTACCGGCGTGAGCTGATGATGCTTCTCTACGTGCCCCTCGTGGGGAAGCGATACAACCTGATGGCCATCGATATCCGCGGGACGGGCTCCTCGGAGGGGAAGTGGACGTCCTTTGACCTTGTGGAGCAGTATGACATCAAGCACGTGGTGGATTCCTTCATTCCCGGCCGTGTATGGTCAGACGGCAAGGTGGGCATGATCGGCCCCTCCTACATGGCCATCATACAGCTCCTCACGGCGGGCCTCGTGGACGTGGACCCCAAGACCGGTGAGCCCCTCCACCTGAAGGCCCTGTTCCCCCTGGTGCCCATGGCCGACGCGTACCGCGACATCGTCATGCACGGGGGCAACTGCGACCTGCTCTTCATCCCCCTCTGGCTGGGGATCGTCGACATACTCGGCATACTGCCCCCAATGCTGGCCCTGGGGGAGGACGGCGCCCCCACGAGCGAGGACTTCGAGGAAGCGAAGGCGATATGGCAGGAGCATGTGAACCATATCCCCACCACCATAGGGTGGATCATGGACGCGGACAATCTCAACGACGGGCAGTTCTTCCAGAAGAAATCCTCGAAGATATACTGGCCCGTCAAGCCCGACGCCGGGTGGGGTTTCCCCGAGGGCGAGAAGACGATACCGAGCACGCTTCCCGTGTTTTCCGTGGGTGGTTGGTTCGATATCTTCACCAGGGGCACGACGAATACCTACCAGTACGCCCTGGGTAACCATTCCGTTTCCGACAAGGCGATGATCATCGGGGAGTGGTACCACCTGGGCGGCTCCCTCGGCATGGGGCTCAACTCCATCATGACCGGCCAGGTCCCGGCCCGCTGGTTCGACTGGAAGATAAAGAAGAAAAAGGACTCCTTCATGGAGGAATTCCCGGTCCTCCTTTACGTCATGGGCGAGAAGAAGTGGCGCGCGGAGAAATCGTGGCCCCTTCCCGGGAGCCGTACCGAGAAAAGAAGCTTCTATCTCACCAAGAATTCCCCTTCGAAAATCGAGGGTGACTGGTACACCGACGAGCCGGTATGGCGCCTCATCAAGTATTATTCCGACAATAATTTCGGGCTGAGCGAATCGCCTGATTTCGGCGGGGATAATCCCGTGCTGAAGCATAATCCCCTGGATCTCCACGGCCTCGTCTCCCGCGCCACGACGCGGTGGACCATGGGCATGCCCGCCATCGTCTCCGATATATCGAAGTTCTTCCTGAACAAGGACATCGACGCCTCCATGCCCTGGGAGGACGAGCGCTGGGACGAAAAGGAGTGCATCACCTTCACCACGGAGCCCCTGGCGGACGATGTCGAGATCGTGGGTCCCATTTCCCTTACCTTCTGGGCCCGGACCGACTTTGCGGATCCCCTGACCCAGGCGGCGATTGACGGTCTCTTCGACCTGGTGGAGGACACCCTCAAGATAGAGGACAACCTGCTCCTCGAAGGGATGAAGAAAAAGGACGTCCAGTGGATCGCCGAGCTGAACGACGTGTTCCCCGACGGGAGGGCGCGCAACGTCACGTCGGGCTGGCTCTCGGCATGGCACCGCCAGTACGACCCCTCCGGCGCGACGAATGTCTACTGGGAGGGCCCCTGGTACAACCGGCGGAAAGTTGTCGAGCACGCCCTTGATCCCGCGTACGTACCCTTCGATCCCCTTTACAGCGGGCCCGACATCGCGCCGAAGGCGATCAACGGCGGGGAGCTCTACCAGTACACGGTCGAGCTCTGGCCCACCTGCAATATCTTCAAGAAGGGGCACCGGATACGGTTGAGCATATCGAACTCCGATTTCCCGCACCTCCTGCCCATCGCGCAGCCCTCGGAGAACACCATTGTCATCGACGAGGACCACGTGGCGAAGATCGATTTCACCACGACCACGGAGGCGAACGAGGGGGATACCTGGAAATGGGTCGGGAACAACAGGGACGCCGACGAGTGGCTGCTTTCCGGAGGTTCCGTGGGCTGCGGATCCGCCGCGGTGGCGGCATCCTACCGCGGCACCCCTGCTGCCATGGCGGCGGAGCTCATGGGTCTCATCGCCATCATGATGTTTCCCCTCTCCCTCATCATGATCCAGCGGAGAATCCGGAGGAGAAGACGGGCCTGACCCCGCACATGACGACCATGCGCGAAAGGGTCGCCCGCGGGGCGGCCCCTTTTTTATTGATTTAAAACACGTTTATTCTTGAACCTTGCGTAAAAGGGCGCGATACTGGCTGTCCGATAACAATCCCGTCCCTGGAAGGATGAGGCCATTACGCGGAGGTAAAACCGATGGAACGTGTCCTGCTCTGGTCGTACCTTCTGAACCTGGTCTTTTTAATACTGCATGAGATCGATGGCGCCTACTGGAGGGAGTGGCGCTTCTTCGGTTCCTTCGGCCGTTCTCTTCCCGATACAACCGGCCTTTCAGTCTATCTCTGGGCCCACGTGCCCATTTTTATGCTGCTGCTTTTCGGCCTTGTCTCCCTTGATGAGCTTTCCGGCAGGATCATATCAATCCTCTTCAGCGGGTTCATGATCTGCCATTTCTTTCTGCATGCTGCGTTCAAGAAGAAAGGGCATGCGGGCTTTGAGCCCCTTGCCTCGAGACTGATTTTTGCCGGCTCCCTTGCCTTCTCGGCGATACAGCTCGCCGTGACGGTTCTCCTTTTGGTGGACTAGGTGGATTGCGAGGTTTCTCTGTTCAGGACAGGGCGCGCTGTTCAATTATTGTGATCACAGATTATGAGGAGAACCGCCACTTTGCCTGATATACTATGAAACAGTCCGGACGGTATCGTTTTCAGGACGGTCGGAAGCCTCATCCCTCGTAATGATTCTTCTATGAAAAAGGAAACGCACATGAACGTGAGAATACCCTCTCTTCCCGACAGCCGGCTCAAAAACATGACCGAATACGATCATTTCGTCACCATCGACGGCGTGGAGTACCACTATAAGAAAATGCCTTCGAAGAAGCGCAATGCCCAGGATGTCGTGCTGCTTCACGGATTCGCCTCCTCGACCTACAGCTGGGAGAAGATCGACCACGTGCTCCATGATGCGGGATACTCGGTCTGGTCCCTCGACATGAAGGGCTTCGGCTGGTCCGACAAGCCGAGGGACACCGTCTATTCCCCGGAGAACCTGATGGAGGACGTGAACCGCTGGATGGACAGGATGGGACTCGAGCGCACGGTCTTCGTGGGCAATTCCTACGGCGGCGGCCTGGGCCTCCTCATGGCCTTCAGTTATCCCAGGAGGATCG
>CAZKPR010000045.1:13131-13881 GCA_964554685.1 uncultured Leptospirales bacterium
ACTTCGCATGAAACTGCCCCTGATATTAAACGTCATGAGGCTCCCCTTCACCGAATACACCGCCCGGCTGATTTTCGGGAGGTGGATGGTCTGGTGGCTCATGCGGCAGGTGCACTACGACAAGAAGCGGATCACCCGCGACCAGGTCGAGAACTACTACCAGCGTCTCCTCACCCCCGGCGCGCTCCGGGCCCAGGTCTCGCTTGCGAAGAACATCGATTTCGACCGGATCGAACAGTACGTCGAACGACTCTCCGAGGTGAAGCAAAAAACCCTCATCATATGGGGGGAGGATGATGCCTGGATACCCGTCAGGCTGGGGTCCCGGCTGAACCGTCTCATCGCCGATTCGACCCTGGCCATCATCGAGAAGTGCGGTCATATTCCCCAGGAGGAGAAGCCCGAGGTGGTGGCGCCCCTTCTCCTGAACTTCATGAAGGACCGGGATATCGCCCACTCCCTCAGGGGCTACAAGGAAAAGATATTCCGCCTGGAATAGATGCCGCATCCCGTCGGGACATGATCTCATCTCGTTGACGCGTATTTCAATTGACACGGTCCCCGCGCCCCTGTACGGTCATGATGCGCCCTGACGCGAGGCGCGGACTTCCGGCGCGAAAGGACGGTTTCCCCTGGACTGGCGGGCGCGCGACAATGTTCTCTAGGTCAAAAACATGCACTGTGCGGTGGGCAGGGGCGGGGGGCCCGTTTAATACCCGGGCCCCGTGGGGCCATCAAACGGGGGCCCAA
>CAZKPR010000045.1:13891-15159 GCA_964554685.1 uncultured Leptospirales bacterium
GGGCGCGCGTGGCCGGGTCGTTGGGTGGGTGCCCCGGGGCGGGGGGGCCGCGCACATTTAATCTGTGCCAAAAAACCTAACGGGGGGGGGGGGGGGGGGGGGGGGGGCCCCGTTTCTTCTCCGTGGCCCTGGAGGCCTTCGAACGGGGGGCCTACCGTGAATGCGCCGACGCCATACTCTCCGGGGCCGGCGGGATGGGCAGCCTCGATGACCTGGTTCTGGGGCAGACCATGGACCGGGACGGATCCTTCGCCTGGAAGCATGACGCGGCACGGATCAACGAGAGGTTCCAGGGCCTTCTCCGGGACCTCCGCTCATTCGCCCTCGACGTGCGGGTCCACCGGGATCGGTGATCCCTCCCCGGGCCGGAAAAAATTATGTCTCCACGCCCAAAAAATGCTTAATGAATCCAGTTTTCCGCCGATGAGGATAATAGGCTCAAACCATGCGAAAGCGGGGACTGACATGTTCGACAGCGGAAAATTGATGACCACCAACTACCTTCTCGAGCGGGGCCTTGACGTCGAGGCGCTTCGCCGAAAGGTCATAGCGAACAACATCGCCAACGTGGACGTGCCGCACTTCAAGCGGAGCGAGGTGAATTTCGAGAGCGAGGTGAAGCGCGCCATCATGGACGCCAGGGAGAAGGAGAACAGGCTCCCGGCCCTCGTGACTTCGGAGCGGCATATTTCCTTCTTCGTGCCGCGTGACGTCAGGACGGTGTCACCGCGGGTGAACCTAGATTACACCAGCACCTACCGAAACGACGGGAACAACGTGGACGTCGAGAAGGAGATGGTGGACGCGGCGAAGAACCAGATGCGCTACAACGCCTTCGTGTCCCAGCTGAGCCACAATTTCAGAATGCTGAAGCTTTCGATGCGGAGCATATAACGCCGGGGGGATGAACGATGGGAATGTTTGACAGCTTCAACATATCGGCGACGGGCCTCGGGTCCCAGCGCCTCAGGATGGACCTGATAAGCAACAACATCGCCAACGCGACCACCACCAGGACCCCCGAGGGCGGTCCCTACCGGAGGAAGCGGGCGATCTTCGCGCCCATCAACATCCGTCCCGACTACCGGTCGCCCCTGGTGCCTGACCGCATCCAGCATGGCCCAGGGAAGGGGGTCCGCGTCGTGAAGATAGAGGATGACCGGTCGCCCTTCCGCCTGGTCTACGATCCCACGCACCCCGACGCCATCAAGACCGGGCCGAAGACGGGGTACGTGGAGATGCCCAACATCAATATCGTGATGGAAATG
>CAZKPR010000045.1:15169-22631 GCA_964554685.1 uncultured Leptospirales bacterium
GATATCGGCCTCGAGATCCTACGAGGCGAACGTGCAGATGATCAACAACGAGAAGGCGATGTTCAACAAGGCCCTGGAGATCGGCCGGGGCGGGGTGTAAGGGGGTAGGCCATGTACCGTGAAACGTCCTTGAACGGGGAGATCCATGTCTCCCATAATCTCTCCCGGCGCCACAGGGTAAAGCGCGAGTAGCGCCCCTGGGACCAGGTGATCGACAACTACCGCACGGCGAAGATCGAGATGCGGTGCGAAACCGTAAGGAGGGTGCAGTAATGAACACGATACACGAGGGCCCCGTGGGGCATGTCATCGCGATGAGGACCACGCATCCCCTTCACAACGACGGGCAGGTGGCGTCTGAGCGCGCCCGGGACGACGTGACCGGTTCATTCGCCGATTCTCTCATGAAGGCCCTGGGGAAGGTGAACGACCTCCAGGGGGCCTCTGACGAGCTCACGCAGCAGATGATCTACGCTCCGGAGTCGGTGAGCATCCACAGCGTCATGATCGCGGCCCAGAAGGCGGAGATCGCACTGAGCTTCACCAGGGCGGTGAGGGACGAGGCGGTACGCGCGTACCGGGAGCTCATTAACCTGAGGTAGCAGGATGACGGGGCGGGGGCGTTCGCGGACGCCCCCGGGCCCGGTCCATGAAAACCGCGGGAAGGGAGGGAGAAAGTATTAATTAATTTTTATGTATATTTTTATTTATATTTTTAGAAAAATTAATTGACATTTTTTTTTTGTTCCTGTAGGGTGTATTATGTCTCATTATATGCGCGGATGCCATGGAAAGGAGTGGCGGGCGACATCTTCGATGAAACTCCTCGGAGGCCCCTATGCTGGAATTCTTCAAAAAAATAATCACTCAGCTTACCGATATCTTCGGTAAGCTCGACACCACCAAGAAGGTCATCATCGGCGTCGTGACCGGCACGGTCGTGATCGCCTTCATCGTTCTCTTCTCCGTGTCGAGCGGACAGCCCAACGTGGTCCTCTTTTCCGAACTCACTGCGGACGATTTCGGCCAGGTCACGAAGAAGATGGACGAGATGGGATTCCGCTACGAAACCTCGGGCCAGACCAGCATCATGGTGCGACCCGGGGACCGCGAGGTCATCCTCACCAAGCTGGCCCAGGAGCAGATGATTCCCCGGGGAATACCCGGATGGAAGCTCTTCGACATGACCAAGTGGACCGAAACGGAGCGCGAGCTCGACGTCAAATTCATGCGGTCCCTGAGGGACGAGATTAAGCGCCATATCGAGTCCCTGGAGAACATCGAGAAGGCGAACGTCGACATCGCCATGACCGAGGATACCATCTACTCCGAAAAGGAGACCCCCTATACCGCCGCGATTTCCGTGCACCTAAAGCCCGGCTATGAAAAGCTCTCGCGGAAGGAGATCAAGGGTATCGTCTACCTCGTCTCCCGCGCCGTGGGTTCGCGCCTGAAACCGGAGAACGTCACCATCACGGACAGTTACGGGAACATCATATCGGATTTCGACGACGAGCTCGACAGGGCGAAGACCGAATACACCATCATCGAGTACCGCAACAAGCTCGAGGAACGGGCGCGCGTCAGGATGCTGAACGACATCCGCGCGGGCCTCGAGCGCATCTACTCTTCGGACCGTATCCAGGTCCTCAGGCTCAACATGGATTTCAACTGGGACAAGGTTTCCGAGGAGCAGGAGGAATACAGCCCCATCGAGCTCGAGAAGGACAACCCGGCCACTCCCTACTCCGAGCGCAAGATCAAGGACTCCCTCGTCATTTCGGAAAAGACCACGGACGAGCAGTTCCAGGGACATGGCTGGAACCCCGAGGGCCCCGCCGGCACCGAGGGCAACACCCCTCCCGGGTACAAGGCCAGCGACGACCAGTTCGCCAAGTACAACAAGAACGAGCAGATCAAGAACCACGCCGTCAACAAGACGATGCGCAAGATCGACCGGGCTCCCTACGATATCTCGCGTGTCTCCGTGGCCATCGCCATCGACGGTCTCCAGAGCCTGCCGAAACTGCCCAGCGGGGAGTACGACCTCGACCCGACGAAGCAGCCGATCCAGGAGGCCCTCACGTCGGAGCAGCTTAAGAAGGCGGAGAACATCGTCAAGAAGGCCATCAATTTCGACGAGGGCCGGGGCGACCAGGTGGCGGTGGAGAACATCATGTTCGACAGGAGCCGCTACTGGGAGGATCTGAGGAACGAGTTCAGAAAGAAGGAGCAGATCAAGAAGATCCTCCTGGCGGCCCTGATCGGGGTCATCGCCCTCTTCGTGGGCTTTATTCTCTTCCGCGCGATATCCAGGGAGATGGAGCGGCGTCGCCGCGCCAAGGAAGAGGCCCTGGCCCTGGAACAGCAGAGGATGCGGGAGGCGGCCCTCCGCGCGGCGGAAGAGGAGGGGATCGACGTGGAGCTGTCCCTCGAAGAGCGGGCGCGCCTGGAGCTCCAGGAAAACGCCGTCAACCTGGCGCGGGAGCGCCCCGACGACGTGGCCCAGCTCCTGCGTACCTGGCTGGCCGAGGAATAACGGAATGCCATGGGGCCCCCGCCCGAGGGTGGGGGCCTTTTTGCATTGTTTTTTCCTGTCCACAGCCCCTTTTGGGGGCTGTTTGGCCGGCGGCATTTTGTTTGACGTTGATATATTAATAATGTAAGATTGATGTACGGGCCGATAATAATAGAGACGCGAAATCCCTCCGGCGCAAGGACGGTGTGACGGATGCTTCAATCGAAAAAGACACAGCTTACGGGCCGCCAGAAAGCCGCCATTTTTCTCGTTTCCCTCGGCTCCGAGGTGTCCTCCGAGATATTCAAGCACCTTCGCGAGGACGAGATCGAGCAGCTGACCTTCGAGATTGCCCGCCTCGACAGGATCGAGCCCGAGGACCGGGACAAGGTCCTGCAGGAGTTCCAGGAAATGATGATGGCCCAGGAATTCATCCAGAACGGCGGCATCGATTATGCCCGCGACGTCCTGGAGCGAGCCCTGGGCACCCAGAAGGCGATCGATATCGTGAACCGCCTCACATCGTCCCTCCAGGTGAGGCCCTTCGACTTCATCAGGCGTACCGACCCGAGCCATCTCCTGAACTTCATCCAGGGGGAGCACCCCCAGACGATAGCCCTCATCCTCGCCTATCTCGACCCGCAGAAGGCGGCCCAGATACTTTCAGGACTGTCGCACCAGATCCAGGCCGACGTGGCCAAGCGGATCGCCCAGATGGACCGCACCTCCCCCGACGTGCTCCGCGAGGTGGAGCGCGTACTTGAGAGGAAGCTCTCCACCCTGGCAAGCGAGGACTTTACCTCCGCGGGCGGCATCGATTCGATCGTCGAGGTGCTGAACAACGTCGACCGGGGAACGGAGAAGATCATCATCGAGGCTCTGGAGGAAGAGGACCCGGAGCTCGCCGAGGAGATCAAGAAGAGGATGTTCGTCTTCGAGGATATCGTGCTTCTCGACGACCGCTCGATCCAGAAGGTCCTCCGGGAAGTGGACACCCAGGATCTGGCCAAGGCGCTCAAGGGCGTGGACGCCGAGGTGCAGGAAAAGATATACCGGAACATGTCGAAGCGCGCGTCGGCGCTGCTGCGCGAGGACATGGATTTCATGGGTCCCATACGCCTCCGCGACGTCGAGGAGTCGCAGCAGAAGATCGTCAACATAATCCGCAAGCTCGAGGAATCCGGCGACATCATCGTGGCAAGGGCCGGAGAGGAGGAACTGGTTGTCTAAGCTCGTATTCAAGCCGGGTGAGATCCGGCAGATGAACATGCCGAAGCAGATCGAGCTGCCGGCAAAGTACCAGAAGAACCTTATCGAGACCGAGGAGTTCAAGGAATTCGAGGTCGACGAAGAGGGCAACCCGATCGACGTCTACCAGGGCCCGTCCATCGAGGAGATGGAGGCCGAGCTCGAGCGCTACCGCCGCGAGACCGAGGAAGAGGTCAAGGAGATGCTCGAGGATGCCCGGAAGAAGGCATCCAAGATCGAGGAGGAGGGGCGCCAGGCCGCGTTCCGTGAGCTTCAGTCCTCGAAGGAGCAGATCAACCTCGAGATGGAGCGCCTCAGGGTCGAATCCGAGCGCGAGATAGAGCGGGGGAAGTTCGAGGCGGAAAAGATGATCAAGGAGGCCGAGCTGAAGGTCTCCGAGATAGAGCACGAGGCGTACAAGAAGGGATACGACGCCGGCCGCGAGGAGGGCTACAAGGAGGGCCAGGCCGAGGTGATGCGTCTCATCGACCGCCTGGGCACCATCGTCTCCACCGCCGTGGACATTCGCGACGACATCATCAAGTCTTCGGAAAAGCTCATGACCGAGATGATCCTGATGATCGCGCGGAAAGTGATCAAGGACGAGATCGTGGAACGCCGCGAGGTCGTCATCAATAATATCAAAGAAGCGATCCGGCGCGTGAAGGACCGTGACCGGATCGACATCAGGGTGAATTTCGCCGACCTCGACATGACCACGGCTCACAAGGACGAGCTGATCAAGATGATGGAATCACTGAAGAAAGTCAACATCTACGAGGACTCCCGGGTCGAACGGGGAGGGTGCATCATCGAGACAGACGTGGGGGCCATCGACGCGAAGATATCGACCCAGCTCGACGCGATCGAGGAGGCGATACGGAACACGACGACGATTTAGGCGGGGGCGCGGAGACGCGCCTTTGCGCCGGGTGGATATGAGACATAAGGTATGATCAAGATACTGCCACACGAAAAGGTCGATGTCCTCTCGAAATACAGGGACATCATTGAGGACCTTGACACGATCAAGCACACCGGCCGCGTGGAGCGGATCGTGGGGCTGGTCATCGAGTCGGTCGGGCCTGACGTGGAATACGGAGAGCTGTGCCGCATACGCCTCGACCACGGCGAGTACCTCTACGCCGAGGTGGTGGGGTTCAACCGGAACCGTGTCATGCTGATGCCCGTGGGCGAGATGAAGGGGATCGTCCCCGGCGCCGAGGTGATCGCCGCGGGAACGGCCCTCATGGTTCCCGTGGGCGACGAGCTTCTGGGGCGCGTCATCTCCGGCATCGGCGCACCCATGGACGGGAGGGGGGAGATCTACACGAAGGAGCGCTATCCCGTCACGAGTCGCCCGATGAATCCCCTTGAACGCACCATCATCGACACTCCCCTTTCCGTGGGGATTCGCGCCATTGACGGCCTCACCACCGTGGGACGGGGCCAGCGGATAGGGATATTCTCCGGGTCCGGCGTGGGAAAGTCGACGCTGATCGCCATGATCGCCCGCTACACCGACGCCGACGTGAACGTCGTGGCGCTTATCGGTGAGCGCGGGAGGGAGGTCAAGGATTTCGTTGAACGGGAGCTCGGCCCCGAGGGGATGAAGAACACCGTGGTCGTGGTGGCCACGTCGAACCAGCCGGCAATGCTGCGGATACGCGGGGCCTACCTGGCCCACGCCATCGCCGAGTATTTCCGGGACCGCGGGAAGCATGTCAATCTCCTCATGGACTCGATCACGCGGTTCAGCATGGCCCAGAGGGAGGTGGGGATCGCCGCGGGCGAGCCCGCGTCGATGCGCGGGTATCCTCCCTCGACCTTCTCGATGATGGCGCGGCTCATGGAGCGTGCGGGGACCTCGCGGACCGGGAGCATCACCGGATTCTACTCGGTCCTCGTGGAGGCCGACGACATGAACGAGCCGATCGCGGACCATGCCAGGAGCATCCTGGATGGTCACGTGGTGCTGGAGCGGAAACTGGCCCACAGGGGGCACTATCCCGCCATTGACGTGCTCCAGTCGATATCCCGGTGCATGAAGGACGTGGTGACGCCGGAGCATGCCGGGGCGGCGAACAGGTGCCGGGAACTGCTGGCGGCCTACGCGGAGCACGAAGACGAGATCAGCCTCGGCGCCTACGCCCGGGGTTCGGTACCCGCCGTGGACCGGGCAATAGAAATGATGGATACGATCAACGCGTTTCTCAGGCAGGGAATATACGAGAGGGACAGGTACGATTCGATCGTGAAAAGGCTCATCGACATGTTCACGGAGCGAAAGGCGGCGCCGCGACCGGACATTGTCGCACGCACGCCGGCCTTCGCGCGGATCGTGCGGTGAGCAGATAACGGCGCCGCATCCCCGCGGGAGAGGCGGCAGGAGGGTAACGCGGGATGAAAAAGTTCAACTTCAAGCTCCAGACCCTGCTCAACCTCCGCGAGGCGAGGGAGCGTGAAATACGGAATGAGCTCGCGAGAATCGTGAGCCTCCAGAATCGCGAGCGGGAGAAGCAGGCGGACCTTCGACGCAGGATCGATGAGCAGAAGGCCCTTTTCGGGGAAAAGCTGAGAAGCGGGGCGTATTCTCCCGCGGAGGCGATCCTTTTCGAGCGGTTCGTCGACGTGTCACTCAGGGCAATTGACGCGGCCGAGGGGAGGATCAGGGGAATGGAGCCCCGGGTCAAGGAGGTGCGTGACCGCCTCATCGAGGCGTCCCGGGCGCGCAAGGTGGTGGATAAGCTGAAGGAAAGGCGGAAGGCGGAGTACGATTACGCCGTGAACCGGGAGCTTAACAAGGAAAGCGACGAGACGAACCAGCGAATATACGACATGAGGAAAAAGGAGAGCGCGTAACGACCCATGACCGAGAGCATGTATGCCATCATGAAGCGGATCACCGAGATCCGCGGAAGGTTCGGCCTGAACGCCCGGCAGGGCAGTGCCGGCGCGACCGGCGCGATGAGCTACCGGGAGTACCAGGACCGCGCCCTCGCGGCCACGAGACCGGATGCCGGCGGAGAGGCGCCGGTCGTCAGGGGGAACGACATCGAGGGGATGAAGAGGCTTGCGGACCACTACGCGACGGCGAAGCGGGTCCCCCCTGCCCTGGTAAGGGCGGTAATCGAGGCCGAGTCGAACTTCAATCCCGCCGCCGTCTCGCCGAAGGGCGCCCGGGGACTGATGCAGCTCATGCCCTCGGTTATTCAGGACTACGGCGTGACGGACCCGTTCGATCCCGGAGAGAACATCAACGCGGGGGTGTCGCTCCTCAGGGACCTCCTTGATGAATACGACGGCGATTACACGAAAGCCCTCGCGGCCTACAACGCGGGGAGAAGGGCGGTGAACGAGAGCGGCGGAGTGCCGGACTTCAGGGAAACGAAGGAATACGTGCAGAAGGTAATCAATTCATACCTGAAAAACAGCTGAGGCCCGGGAAAGGGCCGTGGCGGAACGGGGAGACCGTGATGAAGAACATATCCAACAAGGCGAAAATACTGTACCTGGTGCTGCTCATCCTTTTCATATCCGTGTTCGGGCTTTTCTGGCTGGACTATATCGGCCTGGTGAACATCTCCTCCAGGGTGAACAGCATGCGCGGAGAGCCGGAACTGGTCACGGAGGCGGAGGACGACGAGCCCTCCCTGGTGGAGCGCGAGGAATTCGAGAAGGAAAAGCGTACATTCA
>CAZKPR010000046.1:0-22379 GCA_964554685.1 uncultured Leptospirales bacterium
TCGCCTCGAAGCGGAGGTACCGTGCCGGCCGGATGTCCGTGTTCCAGAAATATTTTTTGTTCACCTGGGACGTGAAGTTCTTTTCCTCCAGAAGGGGAAGCCAGACGCTGTTATCCTGGCTTGTTTCGATGGAAAAGCTTTCGGGAAATCCCCTCGATGTTGAGCCGAGAATGATGCGGTTGACATGGTAGACCTGGCCGAGGTCGACCATGAGCGATTCCTTCCCCGGGCCTGATGCGGGTGTAGTTTCCCATTTCGCGTCGCTTTCGGGCGAGAGGAGGTTCCAGGGTCCCGTATCCTTCGAGGAGGAGTCGCTCGCCGAGATATCGTGTAATCCCCCGATGCCGGTTTTCACTCCGCCTATCTCGGCGTAGTGCTTTCCTTCATTCTGTGGGGTCGACAGGATGAGCAGTTTCAGGTAACGCGTCAGGGTGAGAGGGAAGTCAAGGCGGTAGGTATCGGAATCAAGGACGAGCCGGTTCTCCGTGTGGAGCACCATCCAGTGGTCGCCGTCCAGGCTCGTTTCAAATCGAATGTCGCGGGGGAACACCGCGGCGCCGTTCGGGGACGCGGAGATCTCGACGTAGTCGATCGTCGAGGATGCCTGGAAATCGAGTATGATGTACTCGGGCATTTCCTCGTCGCTCTTCCTGCTCGACCAGTGGCCCTCGGGGCGCTGGATGTTGAATACGGAGAGGGACTCGTGCTGTTCGCTCGAAACGGAGTGTATCTTGTACTCGTAATCCTTTCTGTTGCTTATGTTGATGTAGTCCATGTGGTGTATCCCGTTCTGATGGTGCTTTCAGGCGCCGCGTGCCACCCTCGTCGGAGGGTCTGCGCTCTCCCGGGGCGGGCCGTCATGGCACGCGGCGGGAAAGGGGCGGGTAGCCTCATAGATTGCCCGCTCCCCTCCGCCCTGTCAAATGTTTTTATTGCCCCGTCAGTCGGGATCGTTGTACCCGCACCCCTGGTAGGGCGAGAGGGGCTCGTCCCGTACCAGGTGCTCGACCTCCTCGTAGTAGGGGAAGTCGCGGCACATGCGGGGCCGGTACGGGTAGATCGCGCAGGTCGGAAGTCCCGATTCATCCCTGGTGAAGTGGCGGCACCGGTAGTGATAGGGCAGATCGGAATCCGGTTCCTCGCGGATATAGGAGAGCATGGGGAAAATAAGATAGATCTCGGAAAAATTAGGGTCCACGGAGGGGGATCGCTTCCAGAATTCATAGGCGGACCTGAGCATTTCAGGCGACTCGGCGAGCCGCACGTCCTGGCAGCAGTATCCTCTTCTTTTACAGTGTCCCATGGGCTTTCATCCATCCGTCGTTTCCGGGCGGTTACGGTTTCGTCGTCCCCGCGGCGGGAGGCATCGCGGGATGCCTCGTCAAATCTGTTAGTGCTTGACAAAATACGCAATAAAAATAATTTAATGTAAACCCCGTGGGCGCACCGAGTGAGGGCTTCCGCCGCGGGCGGATCCTCCGGGTGTCCGGTGCGGAGGAGAAACGTCATTCCCCGCGTTACTGGCATCCCCCAAGACGGCACCGCGTGATAACGATCCGGCGCAAGGAGAGTACGAGACGATATGGACGGTTTTTCCGCAGAAGAACTTTTTACTAAAGAGACGGGCTGGGCCTACAACGATTTTATCATCCTGCCCGGTTTCATAGATTTCACGCCCGAAGAGGTGGTGCTCGAGTCCCGCCTCACGAGGAACATAGTCCTCAAGGTCCCCCTCGTTTCAAGCCCCATGGACACCGTGACGGAATCCAGGATGGCCATCGGCCTGGCGCTTCTGGGCGGCATGGGAATAATCCATTACAACAACAGCATCGAGGCCCAGGCGGAAGAGGTCAGGAAGGTCAAGCGCTTCGAAAACGGCTTCATCATCGACCCCATCGTTCTCTCGCCGCACCACGCGATATCCGACATTGACTCGATCAAGGATAAGTATGGTTTTTCGGGCATTCCCGTCACCGAGGACGGGAGCCTGAATTCACTCCTCCTGGGGATCGTAACGAACAGGGATATCGACTTCGAGACCGACAGGAGCCGAAAGCTATCGGAGGTGATGACGACGGATCTGGTAACCGCGAAGAAGGGCATATCCCTCGCGGAGGCGAACATCATACTGAAGAATTCCAAGAAGGGGAAGCTTCCCATCGTCGACGAGCGCGGGCGCCTCGTTGCCCTCATGTCCAGGAAGGACCTGTTGAAGAACAGGGAGTATCCCCTTTCGACGAAAGATTCCCAGAAGCAGTTGATGGTGGGTGCGGCGCTCTCGACGCGCGATGAATCAAGGGAGCGCCTTGCGGCCCTTGCCGCGGCGGGAGTCGACGCGGTCGTGGTTGACGCGGCCCAGGGATGCTCAACCTTCGAGATTGACATGATACGCCATATAAAGAAGAACTACCCCGACATCGAGGTGATCGGGGGCAACGTGGTGACGGAGGAACAGTGCGCCATGCTCATCAAGGCGGGGGCCGACGGGATACGGACCGGCATGGGTCCCGGTTCGATCTGCACCACCCAGATGACCATGGCCGTGGGTCGCGCCCAGGCCACGGCGGTCTACCGGACGGCGCGGCACGCAGGGAAGCACGGGGTCCCGGTTATCGCCGACGGCGGCATCTCGACGATCGGCCACATCGCCAAGGCCCTTGCTCTCGGGGCGTCATCGGTGATGATGGGCTCCATGTTCGCAGGGACCAACGAGGCGCCGGGAGAATACTTTTACGAGAACGGAGTTCGCCTGAAGAAGTACCGGGGCATGGCCTCCCAGGAGGCCCTCGAGGCCGGCGGGGGGAAGCGCTATTTCGCCGACGACACCAGGATCAAGGTGGTCCAGGGCGTGTCGGGATCGGTCCTCGACAAGGGCTCCCTCTTCGAGTTCGTTCCCTACCTTATACAGGGGCTCAAGCATTCATTCCAGGACATGGGAACCAGGGACGTGTCCACGTTGCAATCGCGTCTCTACGGAGGTGAACTCCGCTTCGAGCTGAGATCGGCATCGGCCCAGCTCGAGGGGGGCGTCCATGATATCTATTCGTACAAGGAACCGAAATACATCTAGCCGAGCGGGGGGCCGGTCATGAACTTCAGGGAGACGGTCAGAAGAAACCGGAGCTACCGGCGCTTTTACCAGGACCATGAAATCGGCTACCAGACGCTCAGGGACCTGGTGGACCTCGCCCGCCTGGCCCCCTCGGCGGCGAATCGCCAGCCCCTGCGCTACATTATCTCGCGTTACAAGGAAAAAAACGCCCTCATATTCAATTACCTCTCCTGGGCCGCCTACCTGACGGACTGGAAGGGACCCGGCGAAGGGGAGCGCCCCTCGGCCTACATCATCGTGCTGGGGGACATGACCGTCAGCACGAAGGTGGAATGGGACCATGGGATTGCGGCGCAGACCATCCTCCTGGGAGCGGCATCCATGGGACTGGGGGGCTGTATGCTCGCCTCGATCGATCGCGAGGGACTCCGCATCGCCCTCAACATCCCCGTCATCTACGAGATACTCCTGGTGCTGGCCCTCGGGAAGCCGAAGGAGATCGTGGAGATCGATCCCGTGGGGTCCGACGGGGACATCCGCTACTGGCGCGATGATGAAGGGGTCCACCATGTCCCGAAGCGGGACCTCGACGATCTGATCCTCGACCTCTGAGGCCCGGGGTGCCCGCCGCCGTGGATCGCGTCGTTGTCAGGTTCTACGAGGAGCTGAACGATTTTCTTCCCCGGGACAGAAGAAAGCGGGACCTGGAGATAGCGTCAAGGGGACGGCGGTCGGTCAAGGACCTGATCGAGTCCCTCGGGGTTCCCCACGTGGAGGTGGACCTGATACTGGTCAACGGCGAGTCCGTGGGCTTCGACCGGATCGTCGCCGACGGTGACCGGATAAGCGTCTACCCGGTGTTCGAGCGGCTCGACATCGCGTCGGTGACGCGCCTTCGCCCCGCGCCCCTCCGCACGCCCCGCTTCGTCCTGGACGTTCATCTCAGGAAGCTCGCGAGGCTCCTGCGACTCCTGGGATTTGACGTGGATTACCACCCGGACCGCGACGACGCGGAACTCGCCGCGGTTGCCGAGGCGGAGGACAGGATACTTCTCTCGCGTGATCGGCGGCTCATGATGCGGAAAAACGTGTCGCGGGGACTCTGGGTCCGCGCCACGGATCCGGTGCTCCAGGTCGACGAGATCCTGGACCGCCTCGACCTCCGCGCGCTGTGCCGCCCCTTCACGCGGTGCATCGCCTGCAACGGGATCATCGAGGCCGTCGATGCCGGGGAACCGGATGTCCTCTCGAAGGTCCCCCCGGGGGTCCTCGCCTGGTGCCGGGAGTTCCACCGGTGCCGTCTCTGCGGCAGAATATACTGGAAGGGAAGCCACTACGGGAAATTGATGCGGAAGCTGGAAAGGATCGGACGTGGCGGCGGAGAATGACGACGCGCGTCCCGGGATGGTGACGTGACATGAATGATATCGATTTCATGCGTGCGGCCCTGGATGAGGCCCGGGCCGCAGGGGAGCGGGGCGAGGTCCCCGTGGGGGCCGTGGTGGCGATGGAGGGACGGATTCTCGCTTCGGCGGGGAACGAGAACCGCGCCCGGGGGAACCCCTCACGGCACGCCGAGATGATCGCCATCGAGAGGGCCTGCGCGGCCCTCGGCAATGAACGCCTCACGGGGTGCGATCTCTACGCCACCAAGGAACCCTGCGCCATGTGCGCCGGCGCCATCGTCCACGCGCGGATACGAAGGCTCGTCATAGGCGCCCGGGACCGGCGCTACGGCGCCTGCGGCACGGTGCTCCATGTATGCGGGAACCCCGCGCTGAACCATGTTCCCGGGATCGAGTTCGGCGTTCTCGGCGAGGAGGCGGCGGACCTGCTCCTCGCTTTCTTCAGGGCGAAGCGGGAGGCATGATTGAACTGGCTGTCAAAGAAAGGGGATGCCGTGACCGGCATCCCCTGCCCATGCGCGCCGCAATGCACAGGAGCCGGACGACCGGGCCCCCGCGCCGACGTGATCGCTATCGTGAGAGTTCCCCGTAGATGTACGAAAAAGCCGCCATCTGGATGCTGATAAACGCGGCGTAGCCCGCGATGTAAAGAAGGACCATGATCAGGGCCACGATCTTGCCGAGGATGGCCGCCTGGGCGCCTACCTTGCCAAAGATGTATCCCAGGATTGCGAACACGATGCCCAGGGCCACCATCCCGATTATCCCGATGACCAGGAGCGCGCCGAAAATTACCCATTTCTTGCCGTACGTTGCCGTGTTGCTCTTGTGGATCGCCTCGAGGGGGTTCATTTCCCTGTCAACCACGAAGAGGGGCGCCAGGCACCACGCGATGGCGATGACGTAACCGGGTATGATGAAAAAGAGGAAGCCGGCGCCGATGCCCATGAACATCAGGCCGAAGACGATGAAAAACTCGCCCATCCGCTTCCGGTACGCGGGATTGAATATTTCGGTCATGGAAATGGTTTCGCCGCGGGACATCTTGGCGACAACGCCGGCGAGCATGCCGATGCTCGTTCCCACGTTCAGATAGGGAATCCAGATGGTGAGGATCCAGAGGATGGTGTTCACGAGGATAGGAACGATGTTCTTGATTCCCCGTTGAAAACCGTTGGTTATGATCGCTTGTACGGTTAGGCCTTCCATAATGGTCTCCTTGTATGTAGATATGGATGCGCATTGACCCATGGTCACGCATGAAATCATTGTGGATCGCCATCAATATTTCCATCCTTTTTTTGGTTTTCATGAAAAAGGTGACCGCGGGCCAGGGGGAAGCGGGGAGTTTCCCCATTGTAAAAACTATTGACATTTTGCCGGGGGGATACTAGCAAGAAAGTGATGGCGGCTTTTCCCGTGCCCCCCGGGCGCGGATTGCGCTGTCCATACGAATAATTCCGGAGGAACCAGATGGCTGATACACAGCGTCCCCCCCTTCTCACTCTCCTCGCCGTTCTCGCCCTGGTCGTGGGGGTTTTCGCATTCATCCGGGGAGGGCTCCTGATCTTCGGAGGAGTTACCCAGGTGGTGGCGGGCGTCGGCGGCATCTTTGAGATCATCTTCGGGATCCTGAGCCTGGCCGTTTCGGTCCTGGCGTTCCTGTGTGGACTCGGGGTTCTTCGTGAAAAGGCGGGGGGAGTAAGGATGATGAAGCTCTATGCCCTCGCCCTGGGCGGTTATAACCTTCTCTGGGTGGTCTACTCCCTCGTCTCGGGGGGACGCGTGAGCTGGTACAGCGCGGTCTCCGAGATACTCATTGCCGTCTTCACCTTCTGGATACTCATGACGGGTGAGGACCTGACGACGTACTCCGACTCCCTCGGATAGCGGGCGGCGGGGTCAGTCATGGGTATCGCGTCCCTCGTCCTCGGGATCTTTTCTATCCTATTCGCCTTCACGGGCCCGGCCGGTTTCATCGGCATCATCCTGGGCGTCGTCGGAATCGTACTGGCGGTCCTGGCGAGAAAGAACAATCCCGCCGACAGTGTCGCCACGGGGGGTCTCATCACCTCGATCGTCGGCTGCGCCCTCGCCCTTCTCTTCTACATGGCCTGCCTCGCCTGCGTCGCCGGAAGCAAAAAGGTCATGGACGAGGCGTCGAAGGACCCCGCGGTGGGCAAATCAATCGATGATTTCACCCGCGCCCTGAAGCGGATGGAGGAGGAGGCGAACAGGAGGGCGGAGAAGGGGAACTGAAGGGCCCGGCTCCATGCATCCGTTACTGTTCCGATTCGAATGGCTGGGGAAGGATGTCGTCATCGGCAGCTACGGCCTACTGATGATGCTCGCCCTCGGTGTGTCGGCCGCGGCCGCGTTCTCCATCGCCCATCGCCGGGGTTACCGCCCGGCGTACTTTCTCAACCACGCCGCCCTCGTTGGGGCCGCCGCAATCGGAGGGGCCCTGGGGACGGGTTATCTTCTTTTTTACCACATCCGTTCAGGCGAGGCCTTCGCCCCCCACCCCGTCGCCCTGGTAAGCTGGGGCGGCATCATCGGCGGCCTTGGCGCCATGGCCTTCATGTCCCTTCGCTGGAAAGAGGATTTTTTCGTCCTTGGCGACATCTTTGCCCCGGCATCGCTCCTCGCCTTCGGAACGGGAAGGATCGGATGTTTTCTCGCGGGGTGCTGCTACGGCGCGGGAACCTCATGCGCCCTGGGCGTTGATTTTTCCGGCACCGGCTCTCCCGCCTCTTGCGCGGACCAGCCCCTGGTGCCGGTACAGCTCATCAGCGCAGCGTTTCTCATCACTGCGGGAATCCTCGTGTCAATCTGGTCCGCGAGGTCGGGCCGGCGCGGAACCGCCTTCGGCGCCGCCGTCATCCTCCATTCCCTTTTCCGATTCGCCATCGAGTTCTGGCGCGCTGATCCGCGGATATTTTTTCTTGGCCTTTCCGACGGCCAGTGGTTCTTCGCTGCCTACTTCCTTTTCGGGACGGGGCTGATGCTGCACGCCGTGAGAAGGGGAGGAGCTTCACGTGAAAAGGAGAAGGGAGAACCACGGATGGACACGGATGGACGCGGATAAAAAAGAGAAGACCATGGCGCTTCCGTGTGGCTCCTTTCTGGAGGTGGCATTCATGCGTTTTCATGGCGCCATCCGACAGCCGGCGGCATCCAGTACCGTGGAAAAGAATTGACAGCGCCGATCCTGGCGGGTATAATGCGACATAATACGTCATGAATGATATTCTTATCGCCACACCACACCCCGCCTGCCGTGACGCCATTTCACGCGCCGGCTACGGGGTCCGCGATATCAGCCTACCCTTCGGCGACGGAAGCCTCCGGGAGATCGAGGGAGCGTCCTTCGGCATTTCGTTCATCGACGCGGTTCCCGACCTCTCGGAAAGGGCGGGGGAATGCTACCGGGCCCTCGCCTCGAAGGGGCCGGTGCTCTGCCGCGTAAAGGAGATGAAGCCGGAGGTTAAGAACTTTCTCCTCGCCTGCGGCATCTGCGACGTGGTGCGGGACGCGCACCCGGAGGGGATCGCGGCCCTCCTCGATGTCGTCGGGGAAGCGGGGACCGGTGATGCGGGGACATTTGTGGTCATGGACTCTAACCGCGCCGTCCGCTCCGTCGTGGGCAGGATCGTCGAACGATTCGACTACCGGGCGTCCTACGTCGACACGACGGACACCCTCGTGGAAAAGGCCCTTCGACCCGGAGCGAGGTTCATCCTGGTCAATCTCGGATCGCGTGACCTCGACCTGCGCGGCCTGGTGCGCCGCTTTCATGACAGCACGGCGCTCCGGAAGGTCCCGGTGCTGGCCTACAAGGACATGGGGGACGGATTGTTCGTCCACGAACTTGTGGGGGGGCTGAACCGGCTCACGAAATACATCCTTGGCCTTGATGAACTCTACAGCCTCCTGGTGGAACTTCTTTTCCGAAAGGAGATGATCCCCCTCGTGTCATACCTGAGCAGGCTCGTTGACATGGATGAGAATCTGTGCTACGAGGAGGGGAACCTGAGCCAGGTCTTCTTCCTCTGCGAGAAAAAACTCTTCGAACAGGCGGGCTTCGTCAGGGACGACAGGCTGACGGGAATGTCCAAGGGGGTGGAGGGGATTTCGAAGGCCCTCAGGAGGGTGGAGAGTCTGAAGTGGCTCAGGATCGAGATGGACCGCAGGGACATCAATACTGTGGAAAGGGGGGGATGAGCCGGTGTCCCAGGTCCAGATCTCCCTTTTTCATCTCGGCGATGGTCTGAAGCGATATTGACTGCCGGTAGATTTCGTCCGATTCAGAGGGGAAACATGGTCTCCTGCTGTTGTGGCAGCGGAGGCAGAGTTTCTCCCGCTTCTTGATGCTGCTGATGCCGAGGACGGGATACATGCCGTTCTTCAGGGCGGTTTCATAGCCCCCCCTCCGGTTTACCGTGTCGACGTGGTTCGCGTACTCATGGTAGGCTTCGCCCGGTCCGTGGCACGCCTCGCACCCCACTCCTTCCTCGATCGTTTTCGGTTCCGCGCCGCCGCCCGTGGTATGACAGGCGAGGCAACGGCGGTCTCCTTCCGGTTTTTCGATTCCATGGGCGCGCGCTATCGATCGCGCCGCGTCGGTGCCGAGGATCAGCACCGCCTTCGCGTGGGGGGACCGCAGCCACTGGTTGTGCTGGTTGCCGATTGATTCCGCGGCGTGGCACGTGGCGCAGACGGCGTTTCCCACGTATCCGTGGCGCCGGTTCTCTGAAAGGAGAAACGTGGCCGTGGCGAAGACAATCGCCGCCGAGGCGGGAATGGTCACGATGAGGTGCCGCGGGATCTTCATTGCGTTCCATGAGGCAACTTCCGCGTTCGGCGGACCATGTGCCGGCGCCGGAAGCCTCGCGGACGGTATGCTCCCACGGTCCGGGGTCTCCGTCAAGCAGTATTATCACCGTGGGGCATTTCGGGATCTGAATCCACAGGATGACGGTATGCTCTCCGGAATTTGTATTGACAAGGCGGGGCATTTCCCTGATAGTCATACGGCGGAGGGGCCTGTGATTTCAAAGGAGCATGGTAAAATGGCGCGGCGCGTGGGTGAATTCCTCGTCGAAAAGGGCATCATATCCCTTCCTCAGCTTGACGAGGCCCTCGATCTCCAGAAGGACAACCGGGATCGGCTCATCGGGGAAATCCTCGTCACCATGGGGGCCCTCTCGAAGGAGGACCTTGTCATGGCCCTCGAGATGTACCTCATGGAAACGGACGTTCTTCCCACCCATGTCGATGAGTGGCTCGATCAGGAGGAGATCGACATGATCATCGACAAAATGAAAGAGCCCTGACCTCCTGGCCGAATAAAGTGGTTGACAAAAGGCCGGTGCTGTTTCAGAAATGCCCCCATGCTTGAATTTGAAGATAAAATATGTTTCGGGTGCGGGCCGGACAACGAGCGAGGTCTCAGGCTGGTCCTAGAATACGACGACGATACCAAGACCGCCTTCGGGCAGTACCGCGCCCACGAGATGCTCGAAGGACCGCCTAACATCATACATGCCGGCGTCATCGCGGCAATTCTCGACGAGACGATGATCACCGTCAACAAGTACCTGGAAACGATCGCCCTTACCAGCGAGCTCACCGTGCGCTATCTCCAGCCCGCCTTCGTGGGGGAGAACCTTTACATCCGCGGCTGGTACGTGAAGAAGAGCAAGCGCGTGATTGAGAACAGGGCCGAGATCGAGAACGAGATGGGCAAGATCGTGGCCAGGGCCAAGGGCAAGTATATCGAGTACGACGAAATACCCCAACCGGATTGATCAATCACCCAGCCTTGAACCTTCAGCCGAAGTGGTGGAACTGGTAGACGCAGCGGACTCAAAATCCGCCGGTGGCAACACCATGAGGGTTCGATTCCCTCCTTCGGCAAATCGGGGATCCCCTTGACACGGGGTTCCCTTCATCCAGGGACGCGCATCGGCTCCCCGCGGTTAATGCTCCGCGTGGTGATGAGCATGCCGGTGCGACCTCACTGCGATGAGAGAAACAACTCCGCGCCCCAGGCGACCTCCCGGGTCTCGATTCCCCTTACCGTGCCCCTGAAGAATCGACGAAGAGATTCAGCCGGCGATGCAAGGGAGGAAGGCAGGCCTTCTCCGCCTGAACGCGGGCCATTCGTTGAAGGATTCTGATGCAGCCGCCCGGGTTGACCCAGACGCGCAGTTCTTTTTGCAGATCCGGGATTCGAAGTAAAAGGAACGTGTGATGTGCGCGCATAGCGTGTCATGTTTCCTCGCCTGGTGAATTGGTGTGTCAGAGTGAGCATAATGAGAATCCGCACAATCGGCAGAAGAAGCAGCCCGAGGAGGGTATCAGCGGGGCGCCGCAATCGGGGCACTGGCCGTATCCGTGGTGATGGTTCATGACGTACCTCCATATCTGAACATACATATACTATATAAGTGTATAGTATAATGTCAAGATTTTTTTCTCCTCCCGGGATGTTTTTTCTCGCGTTTCACCAGGATCATTCAGGCGGGTAATCCGTGCGGAGATTTGATCCGCAGGCGGCGGGAGAGCGCTGCTCCCGGTGTCTGTCTTATTAGTGATAAAAAATTATTGTATTAATTCGCGTATTTTCAAATAAAGACCTGATGCCGGTCGTAATCTGTAACCGGTCATGGCGGGCGGCTTCTTACATTGAAAGAGAGCGGATTGTACGCTATATTGTAAGGAGAACGAACGGAAAGGGAGAATATATGAGAAAACCATCCTTTGATCCTGAAAAGAGCATCGAGGAGATCCTCAATCTTGAAACTGAAGAAACACAGCCCAACGCTGAAACCATAGGTGACAAGCCGGGTGTGCCCGGGAGCTCCGGCGACGATCTCAAGTTCAATATTAAACCGGAGGAGCTGGAAAGCCACCTGAACCAGTATGTCGTGGGCCAGGAGGAGACCATCGAGGTAATCGCCACGAAGGTCTGCACCCACTTCAACCGGATGATGCTTGAAAACAAGTCCCACTCGGGGGAGCGTCTCCTCGGGAACATTAAGAGCAACATGCTTCTCATAGGGCCCACGGGGGTGGGGAAAACCTACATCGTGAAGCTTATCGCGAAAAAGATCGGCGTGCCCTTTGTCAAGGCCGACGCCACCAAGTTCAGCGAGACGGGATACGTGGGCGGCGACGTGGAAGACCTCGTGCGCGAGCTCGTCCACGAGGCGGGCGGCGACATCCGGAAGGCGGAATACGGGATCATCTATCTTGACGAGATAGACAAGATCGCCTCGTCGGGACACATGTACGGCCCTGACGTTTCCCGGTCCGGCGTCCAGCGCAATCTTCTCAAGCTGATGGAGGAGGCGGAGGTCGACCTGAAGACCCCCCACGACCTGGCTTCCCAGGTCGAGGCCGCCATGGAGGCCCAGAGGACGGGCAAGGTGACGCGGCAGAAGATCAATACCCGCAATATCCTCTTCATCGTGTCAGGGGCCTTCGGGGGCCTCGAGGAGATGGTGAACAAGCGGCTCAACAAGCAGTCGATCGGGTTTGAGAAGACTAAAATCACCCACGAGGAGCGCCAGGACATCCTCAAGAAGGTGCGAACCGAGGACCTTATCGAATTCGGCTTCGAGTCGGAATTCGTCGGGCGCCTCCCCGTCTACGTGGTCCTGAACGCCCTGGACGAGGACGGCCTCTACGGGATACTCAAGAACAAGCACAGCACCGTGGTCCTCGGCAAGAAGATGGACTTCAGGTCCTACGGCATCGAGCTGGAATTCACCGACGACGCCCTCAGGCTCCTGGCCCGAAGGGCCCACAGCGAGAAGACCGGGGCCCGTGGTCTCCTGAGCGTCTTCGAGCGGGTGCTCATCAAGTTCGAGAAGAGCCTTCCCTCAACGGAGATCCGGAAACTGACCGTGGACCGGGAGCTCGTGGAAAGCCCTGACACGGTGCTGAAGCGGCTTCTCATCGATGAGGGCATTCACAGCTTCCAGAAGGAGTTTTTGGTGGAGCACGGCATCTATCTCGATTTCGCCGAGGATGCCGTGGGGCGGATACAGGAGCTCGCGGGGGAGCGCCTGAAAAGCATCAAGCAGCTCTGCAGCGATCTCTTCCGGGATTACTATCACGGACTCCGCCTGATGAAGCTTGACCATTTCACGGTTCCGAAAGAGGCGGTGGACGCTCCCGAGGAGTATCTGAACGCGTTCATCAAGAAGAACTACGGGAAATAACGCGGCGTTCCCCGCGGCTAATGAACGTAAAAAGGCCCGACGGCGGAAGCGCCGGCGGGCCTTGCATCGAGCCTCGCGAAGATCGTCACTGGGGTGATATCGCGTCCACGGGGCATACCGCCACGCAGGCGCCGCAATCGGTGCAGAGATCGGGATCTATCACTCGTTTGTCGCCTTTTTCGCTGATAGCCTCAACGGGGCATTCCGGTTCGCAGGCGCCGCAGTTGGTGCATTCGTCGCTGATAACGTGAGCCATACGGGTCCTCCTGATTTATTTCATGCGGTGACGACGCTACCACCAACGAGGCCGTGGTGTCAACTTTTTTGCGGGGCGGATCATTTTTTTGCGCCGCGAACAGTGCGACGAAATATGGAACGGGGTGAGGACGTGAAAAAACGACAGGGCCAGTGCCTGGCCATGGGGAAAACCATGTACCGCGCGGCCATCATGGCCATCGTGGTAGCCCTCGGTCTCGCCTGCCCCGCCGGGGTGGTGCCGAAGGGAGGGAACGCATCGGCCCCGCCCTCCCGCCATGTCGCCACGGTGAAATCCCCGAAGGGTTACCGCCCACTTCCGCCGAAGCTCCTCCGCTACTCCGGGAACGACATCACCATCGACCTCCACGCCGCCCGCTTCGCCCAGGGAACGGCGGTGTACGCGGAGATCTACCGCAATCCCTCGGGCGGGGAGGGGGTGGTGTCCCTGAAACGGTTCGTCTTCGATGGCAGGAGCATCCCCCTGTCGGAGAGGAGGTGGGGCCACCGCGCCGTCTTCGGGATCCATCCGGAAACCGCCCCGGGAGTGAAGCGCCTCAGGGTGGAGTACGCCGTGGACGGCGCGGCCAGGGTTCAGAACGCGTCCCTCACCGTGGCCGCCACCTCCTATCCGTTTCACAGGAAGCCCCTTGACCTGGGGAATTATTCAAACGTGGAATACAGCCCATCGGCCGACGAGCTCGCGTTCATAAAGCGTTGCGCGGAGAAGAAGGCCGAGGTATTCGCGCGCCGGGGGCCCGATCTCCTGGGCGGCGCGGTGTCCCATCCCCGGAGCATGCATTTCGTCACCTCACCCTTCTGGGCGAAGCGCACGGTGATGCGCTATCGAATTAGAAAAGGGAGGAAGATCCCCGCGAAGAACAGGGTCAGCGTGCATCACGGCACGGATTTACGGGGAAAGACCGGGGAGCCCGTCTTTGCCATGGCCGCCGGGAAGGTCGCCATCGCCGAGGCGATGTACTACGAGGGAAATTTCGTGGTCATCGACCATGGCGGCGGCGTCTTCACCTACTACATGCACCTCGACGGCTTCGCGGTAAGGGAGGGGGACGCCGTGCGTGCCGGGGACCTGATAGGCCGCGTCGGCTCCTCGGGACTTTCCACGGCGTCGCACCTCCACGTTTCCCTGAGGATCCTGGACGTGTACGTTGAGCCCCTCAGCCTTCTCTCCCTGCCGATCCGGGAGTGAACAGGGCCAGGCCGGACAATCTGTTCCTGACCAAGTCACTTGCAACCACAGAAATGAAAGACTGTTCGCCGCGGAGACACTGAGGCACGGAGAGGGATTTGTGTGGCGCTCCCCAACATCAGTTTTCTCCGTGTCTCCGCGCCTCCGTGGCATCCTGCTGAGCGCCCATTAATGTCAATAGGCTTCGTTGACGCCATCAAGTATTCTCTTGACAAAAATGGAGACACGGCCGAGCATCAGATTTTCCGAATCTGAGGAAGGTGCATTCATGCCAACCATTGAAGATACCGGCGCGGTGCTCATAGCCGGCGGCGCCGGGTACATCGGGTCCCACGTGAACAGGGTGCTCGCGGGGCAAGGACGGGCCACCGTGGCGTACGACAACCTCTCCCGGGGCCACCGCGCGTTTCTCCGCTGGGGGGAGTTCGAGGAGGGCGACCTTGGGGACACGGGGCGCCTCCGGGAGGTGTTCCGGAAGCACCGGATCGGCTCCGTCATGCACTTCGCCGCCTTTACCTACGTGGGCGAGTCCATGGAGGATCCCCTTGCCTACTATGACAATAACGTGGCGAACACCGTCAATCTCCTGGGCGTGATGCGGGAGTTCGGCGCGCGTGATTTCATCTTTTCTTCCACCGCGGCGATATTCGGCAATCCCGACGTGGTGCCGGTGAAAGAGGAGCATCCCCGGCGGCCCATCAATCCCTACGGCCGAAGCAAGCTGATGATAGAGGATATCCTTGGGGACTGCGCGGCGGCCTACGGCCTGAGGTCAGTGTCCCTCCGTTATTTCAACGCGGCCGGGGCTGATCCCGCGGCCGAGATCGGGGAATGGCACGAGCCGGAGACGCACCTGGTGCCTCTGGTGCTCGACGCCGCCATCGGCGCGAGGGAAAACGTGCAGATCTACGGAACCGACTACGATACCCCGGACGGGACCTGCGTGCGGGACTACATCCACGTCATGGACCTCGCCGAGGCCCACGTCCTGGCCCTTGAGTACCTCCACCGCGGGGGCGAAACGAACGCCTTCAACCTGGGGAACGGGAGGGGCTTCTCCGTGCGCGAGGTCATTGACGCGGCGCGGTCAGTGACGGGGAAGGAGATCAGGGCCGTCGAGGCGCCGCGGCGTCCCGGGGACCCGGCGGTACTCGTGGCTGATTCGGGGAAGGCGGCGAAGATCCTCGGGTGGCGTCCGCGGCACCGGGATATCGAGGAGATCATAGAAACGGCGTGGGCGTGGAGGAGGAAGCTCGCTTCGGGATAAACCGGGCGAGAGGGCTCCCCGCGTTGCCTCTGAGTTGAAAAAGTACTTGATAAAACGATTTACGGACAGGAAGCATGAACGGGCCCGGGACCGTGACATGAACGACAGGAAGACCATAGCCTTTTACTGCGACGTGAACATCTACAGCGGCCACGATATAATGAGCGCGCATATCGCAAACGCCCTGAGCGGCCGCCACGACGTTCATTTCCTCTACGCTCACCCCTCATTCGATCAAAGCCTCAACGTTCGCGTGGCGAGAAGACGGCTCGAGCTTAATAATGCCGGGTACGGTCTCGTTAATCTTCTCGTGAAATCGTGGGGAGATATCCGCACCCTCATTGGAATATTCAGGTCGATCAAGCCGGACATCATCGTCGTCTGCCAGGGAGAGTACCATCTTTGCCTCAGGGGCCTCATCGCTGGACGTCTCTCCGGTGCCAGGACGGTGATGAGCTATATCCCGATCGGCATGCCCTATTCCATACTGCGGTCTTCATGGCATCATATCAAGAATCCCATATACCGGTTTCTTGTGCGGCGTTTCCATTCGTTTCTCACCATCTCCGTCGAACAGGAGAGGCTCCTGAGGGAGTATATCGGCGTGGAGCGGCATGTCTACGTCCTTGAGAATCTTACGGAATTTCCCTCCGTCACCATTACCAGGAAGAAACGCGGTCACACCGCCTACGGTATAATCAGCAGGATACAGGAATCGAAGGGGCAGTTCAAGACCATAGAGGCAGCGTCGAAGGTGAGGGCCTGCCGCCGTGATTTCAGGTTTGTCCTTTTTGGCGAGGGTGAGGATGTCGATCGGCTCAAGGGAGCGATTGACGGAAAGGGCCTTGCCGAACATTACGAGTTCAGGGGCTGGGTCGATGACCGCAGGAGGATCTATTCAGACATTGACGTCCTCTTGCTCCTCTCAGACGTCGAAGGCGTTCCCCTCGTCCTTCTCGAGTCGCTTTTCTTTGAAACGCCGGTCCTGGCGCACCGCCTTGAGGGCAACCCGGTGTACGAGCGCTACCTCGATCCGGCCCTGATATTCGACACGGTCGACGGACTCGCTGAGCGGATGATAAACGTCGAGAGGTATATCGCACTTTTCAGGAAAAAGGCCAAGGCCTACAGGAAGACGGTAATTGAAAGGCATGGTAAAAAACGTTTTGAAAAAACCCTCTTTTCAATCTTCGACAAAATATAAGATTCTGCATATTATTCCGAGTCTCGTGCGCGGCGGAGCCGAGACGCTGCTCCTGGGCATCGCGAAGGGGCTGACAGAAGGCAATTCGCCCTTCGAGATCAGGGTCCTTACGCTCCTGGAAAGGGGCATCCTGGCCGATGAATTCGAGGGGGCGGGAATACGGGTCGATTGTATTGAAAACCATGAGGGTGTTTTTTCCAAAAACTTCATTGGCACTCTGCGCTATATCCGGAGCTACGGGCCCGATATCGTTCATACCCACCTCTGGATGGGAGATCGGTGCGGGTTGACGGCCGCCCTCGCCGCGGGGATCCGGCATCGCATTACCACGCTCCACAGCTTCGAGACGGGACTCCCGGCCAAGCACCTGGCATGGAGCTGGGTCTGCGGCCGCCTGGCGACGGGGATCGTCGCGGTGAGCCGAACGGTGAAGGAACTCTGGACAACCCGAAGGCACCTGCAGGGGAAAAAAATCAGCGTAATATACAACAGTTCCGGTTTCGACGTTCCCCGCCCATCGGGCGCACCCCGCACATGCTCGCGGCGGCCGAAACTCTTGAGCCTGGGGCGCGTGTCCGAGGAGAAAGGGCAGATCTACACGGTCATGGCAATGCCGCGTCTTCTTGAATACTCTCCCGCCATCACCTACGATATTTACGGCCCGAGCAATTACGGCGACGACTACCGGCGCCGCATCTCCGACTTTATCGAAAGCGCGGGCATTGGAGGTGCGGTCACCTTCATGGGGGGCACCGACAACCCCATGAAGGTATACCCCCGTTACGATGTGTTGACCACGATGTCACAGTGGGAAGGGTTCAACATGGTGGCCATCGAGGCGATGTCGTGCGGTCTTCCCGTTATAGCCTCCGACATACCCGTGCACAGGGAGGTCTTCGATAATGGAGAAGTGGCTTTGCTTGTTCCACCGGGCGACGTTGACGGACTACGTGAAGCGGTGGTTCGCCTCCTGTCCGACCATCGGCTTTACTCTAAACTCTCCATGGCAGGCATGAAACGAAGCGCCGATTTCACCCGCGCGTCGATGATAGCAGGGTACCGGGAGTACTATACCCGCCTCCTGGGCATACACGCCCCTTCTTCGTGAACCCCGAGCGGGACATTCTGAAAAAAAAAGCCGGGCCCTGGGGCCCGGCTTTCTGCCGTGCGAAGTGATCTGCCCGCGCTATCGCAACAGCTCGAGAACCGTCTGCGACTTCGCGTTCGCCTGGGCGAGCATCGACGTGGCCGCCTGGGTCAGGATCTGGTACCGGACATAGGAGGACATCTGCTCCGCCATGTCGGTGTCCCGGATCCTCGATTCCGAGGCCTGGACGTTCTCGTAGGCGTTCATCAGGCCCTTGGCGGTGTGCTCGAGCCTGTTGTAGTAGGCGCCGAGGTCCGCGCGCTGCTTGGAAATCAGCCTGAGGGCTTCGTCCGCCAGTCCTATGACCGAGTTCGCCTTGCCCGGCGTCGAGATCGAAATGAACGTGAGGACCGTGGGGTTCCTGAGCCCCAGGGCCGCCGTCGTCATGGTCTCGATGAAGACCCGCTCGCGCTGGTGCATGTTCGGGCCCATGTGGAACCACATCGAGGCGGTGGGATGGAGCCGCGCGAAGGAGCCGGTGAGCAGCTTCATCTTGTTGAATTCAGCCTGGGAGGCTATCCGGTCGACCTCGTCCACGAGCTCGGAAATCTCCACCTGGATCAGCTGGCGGTCCTCATTGGTATAGATGCCGTTCGCCGCCTGGACCGCGAGGACCCTGATGCGCTGAAGGATGCTGTGGACCTGGTCCAGGTATCCCTCCGCGGTCTGGATCATTGACATGCCGTCCTCGGTGTTCCGCTCGGCCTGGCGGAGGCCCTGGATCTGCGAACGCATTTTTTCCGATACCGCGAGACCGGAGGCGTCGTCGCCTGCCTTGTTTATCCTCATGCCGGACGAGAGCTTCTCGATGTCCTTGGTGAGGCTCCAGTCATGGAATTTGAGGGTGCGGTGGGAAAAGACGGCTGCGATGTTGTGGTTTATAATCATATTTTCCTCCTTGAAATATCCCGCCATCATCCTTGATGGCATATAAACATTTCTTTATTTGTCAGTCAGATGGTCGTCATTTTTGTAAGGGCAATTAAACCTGATAAGAAGAGATTAAAGACGATTATAGTAAAATATGATTTAATAATAATGATATTCATCGATATTGGCTTGAAATAAAAAAAATTCAGCCAGCCCCTCCCGGGTCCCCAGGAGGGTGACGATCCGCCCTGAATCGATGATCCCCTGCTGCTGGTGCCTGCACCGGAGAGAAATCACGCATATCCCGGGAAATGACGGGGCAGGGCCACGCAGTGGGGTCAGAGTAAAAAAAACCCCCGCGATACTTTTCTCTTGATTTTTACCCTGTAAAACATGATATAGGTTCCCGATGGAACGGCGTGAGCGGGGCGGCAGGGCGCTCCCCGGCCATAGAGGATAACAAGAGGACCGGAAATGGCGAACAGGGGATTCGACAACGAGATTTATCTCAGCGCGCAGAAAAAATTGATCCTGGAGCGGGTGCAATGCTTCAACAACAAGCTATACCTCGAGTTCGGGGGGAAGCTGATGTTCGATTACCACGCGGCGCGCGTCCTGCCCGGTTACGATCCGAACGTGAAGATGCGCCTTCTCCGGGAGCTTTCCGAACGGGCCGACATCATCCTCTGCATTTACGCCGGCGACATCGAGCGGAAGAAAGTCAGGGCGGATTTCGGCATCACCTATGACGCCGACGCCATGAAGCTGATCGACGACCTGAACGACCGCGGGATAAGCATTCTTGCCGTGGTGGTGACGCGCTTCGAAAACCAGCCCGCCGCCTGCATGTTCAGGGACAAGCTCGAGCGGAGGGGCGTGCGGGTCTATACCCACCGCTATACGAAGGGATACCCCACTGACGTGGACCTGGTGGTGAGCCCCGAGGGATACGGCGCAAACGAGTACATCGAAACGCGCAATCCCCTCGTGGTGGTCACGGGGCCCGGCCCCGGGAGCGGCAAGATGGCCACCTGCCTTTCCCAGGTCTACCACGATCACCAGCGGGGCCTCCGCAGCGGCTACGCCAAGTTCGAAACCTTTCCCATCTGGAACCTCCCCCTGAAGCACCCGGTCAACATAGCCTACGAGGCCGCCACGGCCGACATCGGGGACTTCAACCTCATCGACCCGTACCACATGGAGGCGTACGGCACGATTTCAATTAACTACAACCGGGACGTCGAGACCTACCCGGTCCTGAAGCGGATTCTCGGCAAGATCGGGGGGGGCGATTTCATGTACAAGTCTCCCACGGACATGGGCGTCAACTGCGTTGCCGCGGGCATCCTTGACGACGGGGCGGTGCGGGAGGCGTCCCGGCAGGAGATCATCAGGAGGTATTTCCGGTACTCCTGCGAATACCTCCTCGGGCTTACCGGGAGGGACACCGTGGAGAAGGTGGAGCTCCTCATGGACGAGCTTTCCATCAATCCCGAAGACCGTGCCATCGTGGCCCCCGCGCGTTCCGCCGCGGAGGAGGCGCGGGAGAAGGGCAAGGGCAACGACGGTATATTCTGCGGCGCGGCCCTCGAGATGCCGGGGGGCGGGATCATAACCGGGAAGAATTCGCCCCTCCTGCACGCCTCCCCGAGCGTGGTGCTCAACGCCATCAAGCTTCTCGCGGGAATCCCGGACGGGATACATCTCCTCTCGCCCCACGTCATCGAATCAATCCGGAGCCTCAAGAGAGACGTCCTGGGGTCGAAGACCGTGAGCCTCAACCTCGAGGAAACCCTTATCGCCCTCTGCATCAGCGCGGCGACGAACCCCGCGGCGCACGCCGCCATGGAAAAGCTGAAAGACCTCGCCGGGTGCGAGATGCACATGACGCACATCCCCGCCCCCGGCGACGACGCGGGTCTGAGAAAGCTCGGGATCAACCTTACCACGGACCCGAACTTCTCGAGCAAGAGCCTGTTTGTCGTGTGAGCCCCGCCCGCTCCGCGGGGCGCCCGGCGAATCTGTCAGGAGGAAGCCATGAGCAAGCTCGTGAAATACTACGGTGCCAATTTCTCCCGGGGCGACTACATCTTCCGCGAGGGCGATCCCGCCGACGTGATGTACATGATCCACCGGGGCAGGGTGCAGATCATCAAGGGCGCCGGCACCTTCGACGAGGAGATACGGATACTGGGGGAGGGTGAGTTCATCGGCGAGATGGCGGTGATCAACCGGATGCCCCGGTCCGCGAGCGCCCTGGCCCTCGATGACTGCGTCCTCATCAAGATGGACCGGGAGTCCTTCGACGAGACGGTGAAGAAGAGCCACGAGTTCGCGAAAAGCGTGATCGGCTTTCTCTCCGACCGCCTCCGGGAAACCGACGAGCTCCTGATGGTCTTCGCGCGGGAGAACCGCGCCATGAAGGTCAAGGGCGAGCTTCTCGCCCAGTTGCTCGAGGAAGGGAGGCGCGACGCCTCGGGACGGTGGCGCCTCATCGACTTCGCGCTCTTCACGGACCGTGCGGCGAGAAAACTCTCCTGGAGCAGGGAACACGTGCAGTCCGTGGTGGCGGAGCTGTTGGCCGCGGATGAAATCAATCTGAAAAAGGACCGCTACGGAACGGAGTGGCTGGCCCTGCGTGCCGGGGGGGAGTGATGCCCCCTCGCTACGCCTCGCGGTCCGGGTAGCGGCGCACGATGCTCCGGATCACCTCGAGAGACTCGAAGAATATCTCCACGAGCTCCGGGTCGAATTTTCTGCCCGACATCTTCCTGATCTCGTCCAGCACCGCCCCCTCGTCCCACGCCTCCTTGTAGACCCGCTTCGACGAGAGGGCGTCGAACACGTCCGCCAGGGCGACGATCCTTCCGAATATCGGGATCTCCTCGCCCCTGAAGGGGACCGCGCGGCCATGCCCGTCCTTCTCAAGGGGGGCCCCCGTCGAGACATCGATCCGTCCCGGGTAGCCCGTGCCGTCCCAGTTCTCATGGTGGGACAGGGCCACCTCCGCCGCCATCTCGTCGAATTCCGACTGCCGCAGGGTGAAGAGCCGCGCGCCCTGGAAGGTGTGGGATTTCATGATCTCGAACTCCTCGGGTGTGAAACGGGCGGGCTTTTTCAGTATCAGGTCCGAGATCGCGACCTTGCCCACGTCGTGGAGCATGGCCGCCATGCGAAGGGCGTCCTTCTTCCGGTCGATCTCCTCTCCGGGGATGCTCCGTCGCTTCGCCCATGTCTCGTATATCTCCACGGCGTAGGAGGCGACGCGGTTGACGTGGGGCCCCGTTTCCTTCGGGTCGCGGAGCTCTGCCATGCTGATCATCCTCAGGATCAGGGCCCGGGTCATCTGGGCGCGCTGGAGTATCATGCTGGCGATGGAGGCAAAATGGAGGCCGATCATCTCGTCATGGGAATCGAAGCTCCCGGTGAAGCAGCCGTTTTCGGCGCACGAGCCGTCAGGACCGGGATTGAGGGAATTTATGATCTGCATCACCCCCAGGATCTCGCCCCGGTTGTTCTTGAGGGGTATCGTCAGTATCGACTTGGTGCGGTATCCCGATTTTTCGTCCGACGTGGGATTGAAGCGGTAGGGTGCGTCGGCGGGTATCGCGTAGGCATCGGGCGTGTTCAGTATCTCCCCCGTGAGGGCCGCGTATCCGGAAAGTGAGTTCCTGGTTATGGGAAAGTGAAAGGTGTTGTAGATGAGCTTCTGCCCCGGGGGGAGTTTTCTCTGTATC
>CAZKPR010000047.1:0-22076 GCA_964554685.1 uncultured Leptospirales bacterium
TGCTCAACGTAATCCGGAAGCACAATCCGAACATAGACCTGCCCACCATCCAGAAGGCATACCTCTTCGCGAACGCGGCCCACGAGGGCCAGAAGCGCCTTTCCGGTGAACCGTACATCGTCCATCCCCTCGAGGTCGCCATTACCCTGGCGGCGTTCCAGCTTGACACCGCCACCATCGCGGCCGCCCTCCTCCACGATACCGTAGAGGACACGGGGGCATCCCTGGACATGATAGAAAACGCCTTCGGCCAGGAGATTGCCGTCCTCGTAGACGGGGTCACGAAGATATCGTCCATAAAGAGAAGAACCAAGGCGACCGCCCAGGCGGCGACGCTCCGCAAGATGCTGATCGCCACGGTGAAGGACGTGAGGGTCATCATCATCAAGCTCTCTGACAAGCTCCATAACATGCGAACCATCATGTTCCATCCCCCGGAGACCCGCGAGCGCGTCGCCCGTGAGACCATGGACATCTACGCGCCCCTGGCGCGCCGCCTGGGGATGTCTGAAATCTCGAGTGAACTGGAGGACCTCTCCTTCCGCGTGCTCCATCCCCGTGAATTTTCCGAGATCAAGAAGGGCGTGGCCCAGCGCGACACGGAACTCGGATCATATCTCGAAAACGTGCGCGACATCATTCACGAACGCCTGAAGGAAATGTCCATTGAGACCCAGATAATCGGCAGGGCCAAGCACTATTACTCGATTTATAAAAAGCTCCAGTCCCAGAAGAAGAGCATCGAGGAGATATACGACATCCGGGGGATCAGGATCATTACGAAGGAAATCAGGGACTGTTATGCCGTCCTGGGCGTGGTGCACACCCTCTGGTCCCCCGTCGCCTCCCGGTTCAAGGATTACATCGCCGTTCCGAAGTCGAACATGTACCAGTCCCTTCACACCACGGTAGTGGGGCCCGAGGGACACTGGCTCGAGGTCCAGATCCGCACGGAAAAAATGCACGCAACGGCCGAGATGGGAATCGCGGCGCACTGGGTCTACAAGGAGGACCCGCAGTCCCTGAAAAAGAAATTCAAGGATATATCATTCCTCAAGGAGGCCACCGAATGGCAGATGGAGCTCCGGGACACCCGCGAGTTCATGAAGAGCCTGAAGATGGACCTTTACGAAAACGAGATTTTCGTGTTCACCCCCCAGGGCAAAATCATCAAGCTTCCCAAGGACGCCACGCCGGTGGATTTCGCCTACGCGGTCCACACCCAGGTGGGCAATACCTGCGTGGGGGCCCGCGTCAACGGGCAGATCGTTCCGCTCAAGGCGAAGCTGAAAAGCGGTGACATCGTGGAGATCATGACAAGCAAGAAGGGCCATCCCTCCGAGTCATGGCTCAAGATCGTCGCATCGCCCAACGCGCGCTACAAGATACGGGCGTGGCTCAGGAAAAAAACGGAAACGGCGCAGAAACCGGAGGATGAAGAAAAGCACCGGGAGGAGAAGACCGTCAAGGTCACCATTCCCGAGGAGGAGCAGGTCAAGCTGAAAAGCCTGTCGAAGCAGAAGCAGACGGGTATCGTCGTTGACGGGACCTCCGACGTCCTCATTCGCCTCTCCCAGTGCTGCCAGCCCATTCCCGGCGACGACGTCATAGGCTTCATAACCCGGGGCCGGGGCATCGCCGTGCACAAGAAGAACTGTCCCTCCCTCCAGCGCATGACGGCGGAAAAGGAGCGCTTCATCAACATCGTCTGGAAGGGAACGACGGACTCGGTCTACCCGATCAAGCTCGCCGTGGACGGCATAGACCGGCCGGGCCTCCTCAAGGACGTTGCGGACGAGATTTCCCTCTCCAAGACGAACATAATCAAGGCCGAAGCCCATCTCGAGGAACGAGGGATTGCCCGCTTCAAGTTCATCCTCGAAGTGAGGGGGAACGAACACCTGAGGGACGTAATCAAGCGCCTGAAGAAGCTGAAGAACATCACCGATGTCTATAAATTGAATGAAAAAGTCGTCCTGAAATGAGCATGGTTTCGATCCTCGGCTCAGCGTCGCCACGTCGAAAAATGATACTTGAAAGAATCTTCGGGGAGATCAGGGTGATCCATCCCTCCGTGGACGAAACGGCATACCCCGGCGAAACCCCCGAGGGGTTCTCCACGCGCGTGTCCCGCGAGAAATCCGCGGCGGTCATCGCTTCTCTCGACGACGCGACCCTCCGGGGGCCCTCTCTTGTCATCACCGCCGACACGGTCGTTACGATCGACGGGCGCCTCATTGGCAAACCCTCGGGCCTTGATGACGCCGTCGCCATGATCACCAGGCTGAGCGGGCGGACCCACCGCGTCGTCACGGGGCTGACCCTGGCCGCGTCGGACGGATCGGGAGCGGTCGCTTCGATGACGGGACATGACGTCACGGAGGTAACCTTCAGGGCGCTGGACGAAAGTGATATCCGCCGCTATCTCTCCCTGATCGATTACCGAGACAAGGCCGGCGCCTACGCCTTCCAGGAGCATGGCGCCATGGTCGTGGATGGCTATCGAGGCTCCGCCACCAATATCATCGGCCTCCCCCTGCGCCTCTTTTTCTCGATGCTTTCGGAAATGGGAATCGAGAAGAATGCACTCGCCTGAATTGCGCCGAAAAGGTATTGACGCGGGGATTTTTTTATTTCACCATGCCTCCAACAGCGCCCCGCGAGGTGATCCATGAAAAAAAAGAGAAAACAGTATCTCATCGACAGGCAGTACCAGCTCAAGACGACCTTCTCCATCATCGGCATCGTCACCATCATCACGGCGCTCATCCTCGGGGCGATCACCGCCAGCGTGGTCTACAACAATGTTCGCCTCAACTGGAACAACACGCGGATCGACAACATTTACAAGATCGAGAACAGCATCTTCGTCTTCCTCTCCTCGATACAGAAGACGGAGGATCCCACCATGAAAAAGGCACTGCTGGAAAGCGCAACGCGGCACGACGAGAACATGGCCACCCTCTCCGAGATCATCACCTACAACAACACGATCATCATATACAACCAGTTCCTCCTCATCGCCATTCTTGTCATCATCGTCGCGCAATGCGCCGTGCTCTACGTGATGCTCATCAGGAAGACCCACAGGGTCTCGGGGCCCATCTACGTCATTTCGAATTTCATGCGGGACATCATCGAGGGAAGGCGTCCCCATTTGAGGCCCCTCCGGGAACGCGACGAGTTGAAGGAATTCTATGAACTCTTCAAGGAGATGGTGGAGACCATCCACCGTCGCGAAAAGGGAGCCCCCTGATGCAGGACCCCGAAAACCCGGAACTTCTTGAAATAATCAGAAGGGCGAAGATACTCTCGGAGAAGATCCGCGAGCACCCCGTCTCGCGCCGCTACGCCGAGTGCCTCACCCTCATGGAACGCGACCCGGAAGCCCGGGACGTCCACTCCAGGCTGGTCGCCCTCGGTGAAGAGATCAGCGCCGGCAGAGCCGCCGGCGACGGAGGATCACCCTCGCCGGCGGAATTCAAGCTCATCAGTGAAAAGCTCGAGGCGGCGCCCCTGGTCAAGGAATTCATTCTGAGCCGGCGTGAGTACCTCGACATGCTCAAACGCGTCCTCGATCGGATCCGGGAATCGACATGACCGGCACGCACCGGTAACTCACCCGCCCTGCCGGCCCCTCGGCCCCGGCGGGGCAATCGTGATGATGGTGGCTCCCCAGTTCGGCCCGTCGTCGCGGAACTCAAGGACGTCCGGGTGAACGCGCAGTATCGCATGGGCCTCCCGCTTTTTCGCCGATCGACCCTTTCCGTGAACAAGCCGTATGCGCGGGAGCCCCTTCTCAACGGCCTGGCGAATGAATTCCTCTATCACCGACCCGGTCTCGCGGGGTTCAAAAAAGTGAAGATCGCATTCATATCCGAAATCAATCCATCCGTATTCCCGTTCAGGCATCCCGTTACCCGTCCCGAGGATTTCTGGGGTGTCCACTCCCCGGTTCACCATGAAGACACAATGGCAGAAGAACAGGAAATTTCAATTTTTTTTCACTTCCCGGGCCCCCGGCCGTTAAACCCTAAAACCACACAAGGAGATGGGTCATGCAAAATTACGTAACGGCCACGATCGAGGGAAACGCAACGCGGGATCCGATCGTGAAGAAAACAAAGACCGGCAAGGACGTCTGCAGCTTCACCGTGGCGGTAAATCACTATTCAAAGGAGGATGACGAGCCGAAGGTCTCCTTCATCGACGTGGAGACATGGGAAAAGCTGGCCGGAGTCTGCTCAACGGGGATTACGAAGGGACGCAGGGTCATGGTCATCGGAACCCTCCGGCAGGACCGATGGGAGGGGTCCGACGGGAAAAAGCAGTCGCGCATCAAGATCGTCGGGAGGGAGGTGCGCTTCCTCGAGTCGATGAGGAAGTCCTCCGGCGAGGCGGTACCGCAGGCGGTCTGAGGAACCCGCCCGGGGCGCCCGGGAGGCGCCCCGGCCCTCATTTTCAGCTGATCGCCTTTTCTATACCCTCGACCAGGCCTTCCACGAAGACCGTGATGTCCCCCACCCTGGCCGCCTCCATCCTGAAGCCGATGGCTCCCTCGTGACCGCCACCGTCGCCGATCGAAAAAATTTCCAGGACACGCCGAAGGTCGAAGTCCCTGAATGAGTGTCCCCTCCTCAAGCGGAACTGGACCAGGCCCGTGCGGGCCGAATCGTCGTAGGCCACCATGCCGAGCTTCCGGCTCTCCTCGGCGAGCCTGTCGGTGATGGAGCGTGATACCGACACGATGGTCTCCTCGTCGAATTCATCGTACAGGCGGGCCATGTCGTCCCGCGTCAGCACCGCGTAGCCTATCGATGAAGAGAATTTTTTCCTGTCGAGAAGGTACTGAAAACAGCGCTCCTCCTTCGCCGAAAGACGCTGTATTTCAAGGAACACCTCCTCCTTGTTGGTCAGGTTCGTGATCTTGGTCGTGTTCCCTTCAAGCATGGAATTGTAGAGATTGCTGAAGAGGTCATAATACCTCCTCTGGCGCTTCGATTTGATAAAGCGGCCCATGTTGGTATCGCCCACGATCCCCGTGAGCACGGCGAGGACGATATTCCTCGTGAGGAGATTGGAGATATTATATCTCGCGAGAAGGTCTTCCCGCTTCGCCAGTTTGAGCGCGATGAGACCCACGAGTTCACTCGCGGAATTCGCGTCGGTCACCAGGCGGTAGCCCTCGTCGCCGAAATAACTGCTGTCGGCCCCCAGGTGGTGGTCGATCTCAATCCTGAGTATCGAAGAATCGCCCACCAGCCGCTCCGCCGTGGGATCCACGTCGATCATTGACGGCTTGGGAGTGTCGCAAAGCACCAGGGCGTCCACCGGCTCCCCCCCCTCCTCGACGGTGGCTGAGCAGCGTATCGCGTTGTGCCTGCATATGCTCAGCAGGTACTGGAAATGCTCGTGGACGCGGGCGCGGAGGCATACCGTTGCCTTCTTCGAGAACTTGCTCACGATGAGGGCGAAGGCCACCATGGATGCGAGGCAGTCCTCGTCGGGATTCTTGTGCCCTAGCATGAGGAAATGATTTTTCGACTGCAGGGCATCGATGATGTTGTCAATGATCCGGTTCCGCGCGTGGACGGTTTCAATAACCTGCTTGTTCATACCATCGTCCCTCCAACGGATTGTGAGGATTCAGCCCGGACCACGCGGTTGCGCCCCTCCTCCTTGGCGCGATAGAGCGCCCTGTCGGCAGCTTCCCTGAGGGAAGCCGGGTCACCTGCGTGGCAGGGATACGACGCCAGGCCGATACTCAGTGTCAGCCGCGGACAGGAACGGTCGGCGGGCAGGATTTGAAGCCCCTCCACGTCTTTCCTGATACGCCCCGCGAGCTCCCCGGCGTCATCGCATCCCGTGGCGGGAAGGAGGAGCGCGAATTCATCCCCCCCGTACCGGGCGAAAATGTCGTTTTCGCGCAGGAGCCCGTTGATTACCCGCACGACCTCGATGATGCACCGGTCCCCGGCTTCCTCGCCATGGCGCTCGTTTATCTGCCTGAAGCAATCAAGATCGACCATCGCCATGGTCAGGTAGCTCCCGCTCCCCTTCGCCCGCTCGAACTCCCTGTCCAGGGCATCATCGAGAAAACGACGATTATAGGCCCCGGTGAGCTCATCGGTGACGGCGCGGCGCCGGGCGGCCTCGCCCCAGTGCACCATGTCGGAAAGAAATTCCCCCGTGTCGCGGAGGCGCTGCGTCGTGATGTTGAGCATCCGGTACATTATCTTCGTGGCGATGTCCGGGCACTCCTCTATCATACGGTAGAATTCCTTCTCGTGGAGGCCCAGGAGCTCGCTCGGCGTCGCGGCAACGCAGGTCGCCGAGCGGGGCGCATTCTCGAAGATCGACATCTCGCCGAAAAAATTTCCCTCCCGGAATACGGCGATCTCACGGGCGCCCCCGTCGGGAAGCCGTATCGACGTGGTGACCTCGCCGCTTCGGACGATAAAGAGCTCATTCCCGGGATCACCCTCGCGAAAAAGCACCTCCCCGCCCCCTATTTTTTTGAGGGTAAAAAGGTCCTTCGTGCGCTCGATCTCCCCCGGGGTGAGCAGCGATAAGATGTCGACACCGTGAAGAAATTCAGTCGATATGTCCATCATTCCCTCACCGGACGCACGTGCGTTACGAGATGACATGCCTTCCCTAGTTTTCCATTATTGTTATTTCCACGCGGCGGTTTCGTCTTCTCCCCGCCTCGGTTTCGTTGTCCGCAACCGGTTCACGGGAACCCATGCCCCGGGTCATCACACGGTTTCGATCGGCGGCCTCCCGTGAAATCAGATAATCCGCCACCGCCTGGGATCGCCGTTCCGAAAGGGTCTGGGAACTCGCTTCATCCCCCACCCTTGCCGTATGACCGGTTATGAGGAGATCGCGGTCCGGATAGTTCTTCAGCAGCCCCGCGATGCGCCCGAGCTTCACCCGCTCGCCCTCGGTCAGCTCATCCGAGTTGGGCCGGAACATCACGTTCTCGAGGACAAGGGTTATTCCGCTCCCCTCCTTTCTTATCGACACGTCGTCTATCCCGTTCTTCTTTATCGCTTCCTCCAGCTCGCCCGCGATCTTTTCCCGGTCAAGGGGAGCGGAGCGGATAAGCCTTCCCCGGGATGTACCCCTGTATTCCACCTGCGAGCCGTTCGAAAGGAAGAATATATAGTCGAAGTTCTCGACATAGGAATGCATGAGCCCCGCCCCGACGTCCCACCAGAAGGTTTGCTCCGAGGTCCCCGTTATCCGCACCGGGACCGCCCGCTGCGGCGTCCCGGAGAAAGGCACGTTGTGGAACACGGCGTATTTCGCCTCGAAGACCGCCGTGGGCACCCCCTCCCTGGCCTCGTCGCGAAGGTAGGCATAACGGGCGGTGAAAGGAAAGCGGAAGGGAACCTCTATCCCGTATCCCCGTCGGAGGTCATGGACCTCCTCGCCGTCGCCCGCCCAGACGTCTCCCGGCTTTACCTCCCCCCCGGGGAAACGGGGGAGATGCCGCACCACGGGCATGTAGTATTTCCCGTCAATGGTCAGGACCCCCCGGGCGTCCCTCCGGAAACGGGAGGGATAGTCAATTGTAAGAAAATAGGATTGATACGCGCCCCTGATCACCTCCGAGACCATGAAGCGGCACTCCAGGACGCCCTCGTCCCCCGAGGCCTCGACGGTGTCCACCGATACCTTGTTGAGGATTTCCGAGGTATGGGAGCGAACGCCGTTGATCAGCACCTCCTCGTTCACCTCGGTGACAATCCTGTATTTCTCGCCCTGGCGGTAGACGAACCTGAGCTTCGGCGCGGAATCACCGGAGACACTCCCCGCGACAAGGGACAGGAGTGCCGCGCACGCGAGGATGTATCGGCACACGGTCATTTTCTCAAGGCCTCCAGCTCATTTTCCGTGCGCATCATGAGGGCCATGGCGTACTCCGCGTGGGACCACATGAGGGGCGTGGCGAAGGAGATATGTCCGGTCCGGCTCACCCGTGCGCACTCATCCTCCACCTTCCGGTAGGAATCCCGCATGTGGTTGAGCTCCTCCACGATATTGTCATAGGGAATCCCCTCGACGAGAATCCGTGGGGCGAATTCCTTGTCGAAGTCCCTCCCGGAGAGCCATTCCAGGGACTTGAACTCGTAGAACCTCTCCGGGGTGGTGAGGTGCTCGCAGAGATAGCCCTCCCGGCTCCTGTAGCCGTCGATGATGCCCAGTATTTCGCTTCCCCTCTCCGCCTCGCCCCTGTAAAAATAGTACTGGGCCAGCATGGCGGTGTACTGGACCCAGGGGCCATTGCCCGCGTGGATGTGGGTGTCCGGGTCTTCGATGAAGGGGAGATAGCGCTGGAGCATGCCGAGCTCAGGGTCCCAGAGCATCTCGGAGATGAACTCGATCGAATTTTTGAAGGCCTCCCCGTCGGTGAAATACTCCCGGTCGAGCCCGGTACCGAAGAAAAAGGGAGAAAGAAGGGTGATATCGGGCCGCAGGTCCACCGTCCCGTCCGGCTTGAGACGCCTGATGTGGCGCCCCTCCTGGACGAAGACCTTTTCCACGGTGGGCTCGAAACCCGCCGCGAGGCTTCGCTCGGCGGAAAACCTCTCCGAAACGCCGTAGGCGCTTCCCAGTGAACCCAGGAGCCTGAACATCAGGAGATAGGCATAGTTCACCCAGATGGTGTACCCCTCCTCGATCGCCGATTCATGGATCGACGTGGTGGAATAAAAAAGATGGATCTCCTTCCTGTAGTAATGCCTGCATGCGAATTCAGCGCCGAGGGCAACGGCGTCGAGATACTTTTCAACGCCGGGTATGACGATCCCCCTCTTCGACGCGGCGAGGAGATAGCGGCAGAGTATCGACACTCCATGGGCGACGTTGTCCTCCTGGCGGTAGATGCCACGGTCTTCGCCCTTGATGCCGTACCGCTGGCCCCAGTAGCCGTCGCCGCGCTGGCAGTTCATGATGAAGCGCGCCATCTCCCCGAGGAGACGCATGGCGATCTCCCCCGACTTGAGGGGACTCAGGGCCAGGTGGTAGAGAAAACGCGCCGCGCAGGCACTGTCCCGGGGATAGACGTAGGGATAGCGGGAACCGGGCAGGGTCGCCAGGAGGGCGCTCCCCCGCTCCGTGTCCACCACGCACTGGGAGATGATGTTGAGATGCACGTTGACGGCGTGGTTCAGGTCGAGAAGCTTTCTGCCGATGACGGCGACCCGGGGGTCCTTGAGGGCGTCCCGCTGGTGCTCGCGCCGCTCCTCAACGACGGCGAGAATTTCCTTCATCATCCCGGCGTCCTTGTTTACTATGGAAAGGAAATTACCGCTCGAAATTTTCACCAGGTTCGCCTTCTTCGATATCGTCACCGTGGCGTTCCGCTTCTCGTCGAAGAGAAGGGACATCTCCCCGAAGAACTGTCCCTCGGCAAGTATGGCAACCAGGCTGTCACGATCATCGTGCCGCCGGTAGACGCGGGCCTCGCCGCTTCGGATGAGATAGAAGGCGTCCCCCGCCTCTCCTTCCCGGCATATCGTTTCCCCCTCGCTGAGAGTAAGAAGCTCGGCGCGGGAAACGACCTCCTCGAAGAGCCGGTCGTTAAGGTTAGTGAACACGGGAACGCGCCGGAGATCGTTCCTGAGGCCCCGGTCCAGGTAGCTTTTCTCGAGAAGGGAGCGCACCGCGGCCGAGGATTCCATCAGCTCCCTGAGGGTTTCCCCCCCCATGGAAAGGGTTACGAGCCGATCCTCGGCGACGATAGTGCTCTCCCGCGGTTCCGAGGCGTAGACGAGCTCCTCCCCGAAAAAACCGCCGGCATCGAGGCGATAGAGTCGGAACCTGGGGTTCTCCTCAGTGGGAATAACGGCCCAGGCCGTTCCCCCCAGGATCACGTGGAACCACTCATCGAACATACCATGGCGGCTCACGAGTTCCCCGGTCGTAAACTCGTTGATGCGGACATTGGGGGCGATCCGGGTCAGGACCCCGCTGTCCACGCCTGAAAAAAACGCGACGCCCCCGAAAAGCTTTTCCGGGGTCAGGCCGGAAAGGGCGGGCACATCGTTCAGTTTTGACGCGAGCTCGGGGATGGTGAATCCGTTCAGGGACATGGCGCCATACCGTTCTCAGGAGACGTGGGACTCGTCATCCTCGTCCATTGAATAGGATTTCTCCCCTCCGGCGAGGACCGATCGGTGCATTTTCAGGTCGCCGCCGCAGGAGGGGCAACGCTCGATATCATCCCGCACGGGATAATCGTTCCCGCAATAGGGACACTTTTTCAATACGAGTTTCGCCTGGAAGTCATCGAAGAGGTATACGGCACGACCGTCCCTCCCCACCTCGCGGGCAACGCCCTTGTGCACGAGGTCCATGAGCTGGAAACGTACGGTGTCGGAGGAGCCCAGTGCGCCGGTTATCGCCTCTCCGGTGAGCACGCCGTTCCGCAGCCTGGCGAGCCGGAGTATCTCCCTCCGCACGCCCATGGGACTCGTCCGCATTCCGCGGCGGAAGATGATCACGCCGGCGACAAGAAGGGCCAGCCCCACCCCGCCCAGCATGAATCCCGCAATGAGTCGCGACGCGATACCGTGGGAGGCGATGAGGAACAGAATCCCGAGACCCGCCGAGAGAAACCCCGCAACGGATAGCAGGGCGCCGAGAATAACCTGAAGCGTCATGGTGTGGCTCCTTATCCCTTTCGGTAGAGCAGGCCCGCCCGGGGAGGCGCGCCTGTTACCACTGGGCCTTCGTTGTTTTATTCAACTCTTCCCCCATGGCAGTGAAAAACCGCTCGATTCCCTCGTTGGTGAAGTTCTTCCCGGTGTAGTCGGAGAGCGGCTTCGTGAATTCCATGGGATGCAGGTTCACGAACTTGACGTCGACCTTTTCGGTCATTGAGGCGATCTTTTCCGCGAATTCCCGTGAAAACGCCGGGACATCTATCTTAAGCTTCGGCAGGGGGTAGCGGTCCTCCGATGACTTGACCGATTCCACGCTCTTTATGAATTCCGAAACTCCCGTGGCGATACCCCGCACAAGGGCCAGGACCGATACCGATCCGGCGATACCCTCCTGGAGACTTCCGTGGACGCTGTTGAGCTCCCCCACCTCGACAAGGCTCCCCGTCACGTCAGGACGGTCATCGGAAAAACGGGCCCCGCAGTAGTGGCAGAAAAACCTGTTCGACCGGTTGTCGGACCTGCACCGCGGGCAGCGATCGGGCTGCTCCGCCTTCACCGCCTTCGCGATATACTCCTCGCTCCCCGTGAGCCTGTCCAGGGCCGCGACAAAGGCGGCCTTCTTTATGAGCTCCTCGCGCCTGGCCTTCAGGGACTCAATCTTTTCTTCCGTCATCGACAGCTCGGTCTGGGTACGGTTCCATTTCGCCACGATCGCAGACTCCTCGAGGCGGAACTTCCCCGTGGCCTCCTTCCACTTGTTCCGGATGTCCTCTATCTCCAGGACAAGGGCGTCACGCTTCTCCAGCAGGTCGTCCTTTCTCACCTGGATCTTGCGCATCCGGAAGAAATTCGTGATAAACCCGAGGCCCGTGTTAAGCTCGTCTATGGTCCTGTTGAAGGCGCCGATCTCCTCCTCGAGCTCGATGACCTTTTCCTTCAGCCGTTCTTCTTTCCTGTCGAGACCGCTGTTCTTTCCCTTCACCCGCGTGAAATAGGCGAGGCGCTCCCCGTCGACCTCGGCAAAGGACTTGGCGAGTTCGGCGCGCTTCTTCTCGAGTTCCCGGAGGTTATCATCGAATGCTGCGGTCTCTTCCCTGATAGTAGTTCTGAAGAGGGCCGAAATCTCCTCTGGGAAGGCCCCAGGATCCCCGAAAAAGGCATCCTGCAGAAACCCGATTTCCGACCGGCGTATCTCGTTCACGTTACCGAAATTATCGTTGAAGTATGTCTGGATCTTTTCGAGTCTCTCCTCGATTTCTTCCAGGTGCTTCCGGGTGCCCTTCAGGAAATCAAGCATCTCTTTCAGATTGCCCATACGGCCTACCCCCTCTCCGTTGTTAACCCCGGGACGCCCTTCGTCCTGACACGCAGGCGACGCTCGATGTCCCAGGCCAGGTTTCTCAGGACCGGTCTTCTGTTCCGCACCGCCTCGATTTCCGAGAAGGAACCCGCGTGCTCCCAGTAGAGGGGGCACGCGCCCCCGCAGATCGTCTCGTACTCGCATTTTTTACAGACCGGGGGCACGTAGCGGCGTTCCCGCCAGTAGAGTGCCTGGTCGGAATTCCATATGTGCTCGAATGAATGCTTCAGTAAATTACCCACGCCGCGCTCGTAGCTCGAGCAGGGGAGCAGATCGCCCGACGGATTGACGGAAAGCAGCCCGGAGATGCAGGCGCATGACTTCGACCCCAGGTTCCGGTCGACTGGGTTGAAGATGCAGTAGGGCGTGGGGGAATACCAGACGAAACGGATACCCAGGACCTCGCAATGGTCGATAACGGGGTCAATGATCTCGCCGATTGAGGAGTAGCCTATCCTGTTCTCCTCGTGGCAGCGTGCCGTGCCCGTGGCGATTATCATGTTCATGGAAAGGTAGGGGAAATCGAAGGTCCTCTTGACGAAGGAGACGAGGCCCTTTAAGTGATCCCTGTTTTTGGCGCAGATGGTCGTGTTCGTGTGGGTGTAGATCCCCTGGTCCCTGAGGTTCTCGATCCCCCGGAGGGTTTTGCCGTGGGACCCTGGATTCCCGGTAATGCCGTCATGGATGTCGGCGCGATGGGACTCCAGGCTCACCTGGGCGGATTTCAGCCCCGCCTCGCCCAGGGCCCGTACGAATCCCCGGTCGGCGCAGCGGATGCCGTTGGTGATAAGGTTGACGCGCATGCCCGTCTCCGCGGCGCAGCGTACCATCTCGGGCAGGTCCTTGCGGAGCGTCGGCTCCCCTCCCGTAAAGGAGATCGTGGGGACCATGGCCTCTCTCCATATCTTCCCGATGACCGTCCGCACCTGGTCCAGTGTCATCTCCTCCCCCTCGCGGCCCCGGTAGGGACTGGAGGCGTAGCAGAAATCGCAGCGGTTCTGGCACCGGTAGGTGACGGCGATCTCCGAGAGGACCGGGAAGGCCAGGCTGTCCGGATCGAACTCGATCGTGGAGATGAGGGGCGCCCGGGCGTATTCCTCGTCCATGATCGCGGCGATGCTCTCGAGGAGCCCCGTCATGTCACGGCGCACCGCCCCGGGGGACACGCCGTAGTCTCCGGCGATTCGCGCCGCGGCCACACCCGGCTCCTCGCCGCGGTTGTAGAGGGCGTCCAGGATGTCGTAGGCGGTCCCGTTCAGGTGCTGGATCTTGTTCGGGCGGATTATCAGGATCCTGTCCGCCTCGCGTATATGCACCACCTCGCGCGTCGAGGCGATGAAGGATGCGATGTCAGAGAGGGGCGGCGCCATGGTGAACCCTAGAAGCTCGACACGCATGCAGAGTGGCACGCGGAATGGCACGCCGAGTGGCACACGCAGGCAGAGTGGCACGCGGAATGGCACGCGGAGTGCACGCACGCGGAATGGCACGCGGAGTGGCACGCGGAGTGACAGGCGTCATAGCTGAAGGAGGAGAGGTTCTTCACGGCCCCCGCGGCCGCGGCCTCGGCGGCCTTCAGGTCCGGCGGGGAGAAGAGGTTCTCGATACGGTCCACGATGGAGCTCGATACGCCCTCGACCTTCTCGACGATGCCCCCGGCGAAGTCCCGCACGGACTCGGTGTAGGACTCCGCGGTCCCCCCTATCTTCCGGAAAAAGGCGGTTGACTCCCCCCCGGCGGTGTCCGCCAGGGCCTTTTCCATGAAGGGGGCGGAACGGCTCTCGAAGCTGTCGGAGAGGATGATCCAGGGCCGATGGGTGTCGAAATAGCGTCTCTGGCTCGTGTAATCCCCCGCCTTTTCGAAATCCGCCCAGTGGCCGTCGATCTTTTCCGCGTAGGCCTTCGCCGTCTTCGCGACATCGGCCTTCCAAATCTTGCCCTGGAGGGAACGTGAGATCGCCTTGAGGACAAGGGGCGCCCGCTGCTTCGGCAGCGTCCCGTCGGCGGCGATCGACGTGAGGAAGAGAATCTCATGGGGCCGTAGGCCCGTGGCGGGATGCGCGCCCTCCAGTGACACGTTCAGGGTGTCCTTCGCCTTCAGCTCACCGCTCTCGAGCCTGCCGAAGAGAATATGGACACCGCCCCTTGATTCGTAGCGCTGGGCGGCGAAGAAGGCGCCCGTATCGGAACAGAGGTCAACCGCCTCCTCGGGATTCTCCTTCATGACCTCCAGGGGCCTGTCGACGACGACGCAGCCCGCCGTTCCCTCCTGGAGCGTCTCCACGACGTTCTTGGTATCGAAAGAGGTCTTGTAGAGCGAAATAACAGCGCAGGTCTCCCCGATCACCTCCTTGAGGGCTTCGGGCTTCAGTACCTTCACCTGGAGGGGATTCCTGTTCAGGATATCGATGAACCCCCTGTTGAAGAGATCCATGATCATCAGGTTGACCGCTTTTGAGGGCCGGTTCAGGAAAAGCGCGGTCTCCACGGGATCGAGATTGTCCACGGTTTCCGCCGTGGCGAAGGTCTCGATCTGTATCTCCGGCTCGATATAGGTCGGCTTCTTCTCAAAAAAGCGGCGCTTTATCGCCGGATGTATCGCGGCAATCCGCATGAGGACGTACACGACGCCCGACAGCACGTAGTAGAGGATACGGAAGGGGACGATCACGCAATTAAAGCTGAAGATATAGCCCCCGGTGAGGCTGAATTTCTTTCTTCCCTTCGGGAAGAAGATCTTGCTGAAAAGATCAACGCCCGTCGCCTTCCCGAGGAGGAAGGCGGGAAGGCCCAGGACCGCGATCTCCACGCCGATGAACAGGAAATTGAGGAAGTAGGCCATGATGAGATATACGACAAGAATGCCGATGAGGGAGACCAGGAAGTCCGCGTCCTTCGACGAGAATGAACAGTGCGCCAGGTCGTTGACCAGGGTCCGCAGCTTCATCCATTCGGAGACCTGGAGATTGGAGGGATCCACGCTCACCGTGAGAGACACCGGGGGAATGCGCGTGTCCCTTACGACCGCCGCGGAGGTGAGGTGAATGAAGGGATAATTGATCTTCGAGGCGCCCTCGTAGTAGTAAAATCCCGTTTTTTCCTGCTTCACTTCGGCCTTCCAGCCTTTGTAGGAGCGTTTCGTTTCATCCGCAACCGTTACCGGGAGGTTCTCCGCGTCCATGGCCGAGGTGGCGGTGATCCTGTCGTGGACCTGGGCCGCGACGTGGAGGGACGCGCGCTTCGGCGCGGCCTTCAGGGTGAATCCGGGCCAGGAATACGCTCCGCGGAAGCGGTTTCCGTAAAGGCGCGGCTTCAGGTCAAGGGAGGTCTTCGCCGTCAGCTTTATTGCCGCGACAAGGGAATCCCCCGGTTCGGTTTTCTTCCCGATGATGAGGTCATGGACCCCGGGGACCGGGGCGCCGTTTTCCGCGACATGGGGCCGCACCTTTGACGCGACGGTCTTCCCGTTGAGTGAAACCTCGAGGTCCTTGCCCCACCCGGCATACTCCCGGGCGGGATCATGCGCCAGGAAAGCGCGGAAGATGTTCCGCGAACCCTCCTCGATGAAGGTCATGCGGAGAGTCGACGTCTCGTTCACCTGGCGCACGTCACCGGGAGTGAATTCAAGATCTATCCGCGCGTCCACCGTATCGATCCCGTAATCTCCCTCGGACAGGAGATCCTCCGCCTTCATCGAATCTATGCTGTAGTCCCCACCCTCTGCCCCCGCGTCCAGGTAGCGCGCGGGGATAAACAGATCGATTGCCTGCTTCTCGTTCGCCGCGAGGGAGGTCCTCTCCGCGTGGAGGGAAAGGTAGTTCTTCCCCTTCCATGGCGTGGGGTAGTAGATCCATCGCTGGTGCTTCCTCATGATGTTGTCGTCCTGGAGAAGCCCCGTGGGGTCAAGGATCGCGTTGGTGACCAGCTCGGGCCTGTTGATCCTCCCGGGAAGCTCGATGGGAAGCACGACCTGCACGGTCTGCTTCCCTATGGGCAGGCTCCACTGAACCGGGGCCCACCATAGCTTGCTGTAGAGGACCCCCTGGTGTTCGGTGTTGTCCAGTATGGGCCGCTCCACGAGGTAGCGCATGTTCGCCGTGTACTGCTCTCCCGTTTTCGTGGTGATGTTGAATACCGCGGAGTAGAAGCCGTTTCCAATCGGCTGCATGGTGATGGCGAAGCGCTTTCCCCTGTGGGTTCCGAAGCTCTCGATGAACTTCATCGGTTCGATGAACTGCCCGATGGTGCGTATGCGATCGCGCGTTTCATGCTCGGTGAAGGTAAGCTGGTAGAGTATCTCGGCCTTTCCTTTCTCGAGGATGGTCACGTGAAACTTCGTTTCGTTGATGGTGACCGGCGCCGCCCGGAGAACCCCGGCCGGGACCAGGACGACCATGATGAGGATTGACGCGACGAGTCCGTTTTTAATGAGGGCCTTCATACGCTTCACCTGCCGTTGTAATCACGCATTGCATGGAAATAGCACAGGGACAGGGATAAATCAATGATTTTTTCCCGGTCATCTACATTTCCTTAAGGAGGCGATGGAACGGGTTAACGGACGAGGATGCCGGGAGATGAGCTCCCGGCAACGCGGCCCACGATGGCCGCGGCGGTGACGCCCCCTTCATGGAGATGGCGAAGAAAATCCGCGGCGCGCTCCCCGTCAAGTGCGATCAGGAGCCCCCCCGAGGTCTGGGGATCGAAAAGGAGATCGAGGAGATCCGTTGGAACCGAAGGATCAGGGCGGCAGAGGGACCCGATGAAATCCCTGTTGCGGTACATGCCCGCGGGGATGAGCCCCTCCATGGCGGCTGAGCGGGCGCCGGGAAGCAGGGGAACGGCGGAGGAGTCGATGACAATCTCAAGGCCGGCATCCCCCAGCATCTCTTTCAGGTGTCCGATGAATCCGAACCCCGTCACGTCGGTGCAGGCGTGGACGCCGTGAAGCAGCATGAGCTCCGATGCGGTCCGGTTCAGGGTTGCCATGGACCCCACGAAGGACGCCGTCACGGATTCCTCCGCCATGCCGGCCTTGATCGCCGTGGCGATGACGCCCGTGCCCAGGGGCTTGGTGAGGACGAGGGCGTCTCCCTCCCGCGGCGTATTGTTGCGCACCGCCCTCGCGGGATCCACGAGGCCCGTTACCGCCAGGCCGTACTTCAGCTCCGGGTCGTCGACGCTGTGGCCCCCCAGGAGCTGGGTCTTCGCCTCCTCGAGTACGGCAAGCCCCCCGAGAAGTATCTCGCGCATGACGTCGAGGGTGAATTTCCCCGTGGGGAAGCAGAGGATATTCAGGGCCGTAAGGGGCCTCCCCCCCATGGCGTACACGTCGGACAGGCTGTTGCACGCGGCGATACTGCCGAAGGTGTAGGGATCGTCGACGATGGGAGTGATGAAATCGACGGTCTGGACGAGGGCGGCGGAATCGTCGAGGCGGTACACCCCCGCGTCGTCGCTCGTGCCCATACCTATGACCACGTTCCCGTCCTGGGGAACGGCCATGCTCTTCATCACCTCGGAAAGGTCGCCCGGACCTATCTTAGCGGCTCAACCGGAACCGGTTACCGATTCCGTGAGGCGGAGGCGGTTCAGCTTCCCGATGTCGCATCTGTCCGTCATATGCTCATCCCTTCCCCGGTCGCACCCCTGCGCGGGCCATCCGGCGCTGACACGTTCAAATGTATGCACGATGCCATGCGCGTCACCACGAGACATGGAATATCTCTTCAGCCATTATTTCAATAAGAAAACAGCGAAAACGCGCAAACCGGCGTTTTCTTCATATCATGCCCGGTTCCGTGACACCGCCACCCATGGCGGGAGCGGGGCAGAGAAATAATATTCCCGGCAGACAATATTTTTCTTGCGAATTATTCCCCCTGCCTGTAGCTGTCTCACGGACTTTGCATTATGCACCATCGGGGACGGCGAGTCCGTTCCGCGCACCATTGTCATTCTATGGATACATAACATTCACCATGTCCTTCAGTTACTTTGAATACTCGTTCCTCTTCCTCCCCGCGGTAGTCGTCGTCTATTTTCTCCTGAGCGGGAGGGGTTATCGGACACTCGCGCGGGCATGGCTCCTTCTCTGCAGTCTTCTTTTTTATGTGTACCTGAGCCCCCTCTACCTGCCCCTGCTCCTGCTGTCGATCGCCGTCAATTTCGCCCTCGGGAAGGCGATCACGCCCGGGGCAGCGACTTCGACCGCGCTCCCCAGGAAGGCCATCGCGGGAATCGGTATCGTGTTCAACGTGGCCCTCCTGGGCTATTTCAAATACTCTGATTTCTTCATCCATAACTTCAACTCCCTTTTCGGAAAGAACTTCGCACTCCTGAAGATACTGGCGCCCCTGGGCATCAGCTACTATACCTTCCTCCAGGTCGCCTTCCTCGTTGATTCCTACCGGGGCAAGGTACGGGAAAACGGCCTCCTCCCCTACGCGCTCTTCGTGGCCTTCTTTCCGAAAATCATCCAGGGACCGATCGCCCTCCAATCGGAAATCGTTCCCCAGCTGAGCGACCCCGGCCGGGCACGGTTCGATCCCGGCAACTTCGCCCGGGGGCTTCTCTTCTTCTCCCTCGGACTGGTGAAAAAACTGGCCATAGCGGACAACCTCGCCGTCTGGGCCAACCAGGGTTACGATCACGCAGCGGCGCTCACGTTGTTCGAAGCGTGGTTCACCATGCTCGCCTTCTGTTTCCAGCTCTACTTCGACTTCAGCGGCTACAGCGACATGGCCATCGGCGCGGGACTCATGCTGAACATCCGCATCCCCGACAATTTCAACTCCCCCTACAAGTCGTTGAGCATGCAGGACCTCTGGCGACGCTGGCACATTACCCTGGGCCGCTTCCTTCGGGATTACGTGTACATCCCCCTGGGGGGCAACAGGGTGGGGCCGATCCGGACGTACCTCAACCTTATGGTGACCTTTCTGATCGGGGGCTTCTGGCATGGCGCGGCGTGGACCTTCGTTATATGGGGCGCCATGCACGGCCTGGGGCTGGTGGTACATCGCTTCTGGAACAGAATGGGCCTGCGCATGGGACAATTCCCCGCGTGGCTCATTACCTTCCTGTACTGGAATGTCACCCTCGTCATGTGGCGCGCCACCAGCTACAAGGACGCGGTCAAGGTGTACCGTGGTGTGCTTGGACTCGACGGCGTGATGCTCCCCGAGAGCCTTAAAAAGCTCCCCCTTCTTTCAAAATCAGGTGTAGCCTTCGGCCCCTGGCTCGCGAACCTGGGGTACAAGCAGGAGCATTACATCTATCTTATCGCCGCGTCGGCGGCGCTCTGTTTCTTCTTTAAAAATTCCCAGGAGCTCGCGGAAAAACTGAAACCCACCGTCGCGTGGTCCCTTTTCGTGGCCCTCCTCCTGGGCATCGGGATCGTTCACATGACGCGGGTCAGCGAATTCATTTACGCGAACTTTTAGCCATGAAAGACACCTATTCGAAATGGATACTCACCACCCTGCTGACGGCCCTGATCCTTCCGGGCATCATCGCGGGAATCAACTACTTCATGGACCCCCTCTGGTGCTTTTCCATCTCGCACCGCTACAACCAGAAGCAGGATGATTTCAACGAGCGGCAGCAGAAGACCAACCGCGTCACCTTCCGGCCCTTCGATTACCAGGGCATCATCATCGGGACCAGCACCGCCACCACCATGTCGCAGAAATCCTTCAGGGGCGCCCGGATCTATAATTACGCGATCAACGGCCTTGACCTGGCGGATTACCGCCATTACGTGGCCTACGCGAGGAAGCAGAACGGCCACGACTTCGCGCACCTCATCATCGGGCTTGATTTCATCTCATCGGCGAAGCGTTCAACCGCGGACGCGATGGACCCTGAGAATATTTTTAAAGAAACCAACTATCCCCTGTACCGGTTGAAAACGCTGATAAGCATCGACACCATGATGCTCTCAAGAAGAAATTTCATGAACTATCTCTACGGCAGGCGGATTCACTACGATCGCGAGAACATAAAGTACACCGGCACCATCTCCCCCGAGTTCCAGGATCAGAACATGAAACACCTCCTGGCGCACTTCGAGAAATCGGACAAGGGCTATGCGTTCAAGAATTTCACCTACAACGAGGGATACCGGCAATTGCTCGAGGAGCTCCGCGACGAGAACGAGGGGAGCGATATCCGCCCCTTCACCACGCCCGTTGTCCTGGAATTCATGAGGCTCATGGTAAAGAACGGCCTTCTCGACGAATACCTCCGCTGGATCAGGGACATCGTGAATGTGTTCGGGGTCTGCTATCACTTCATGTACCCCAACGCCGTGACCGAGAACTACCGGGATTACTTCAACGACCCCAACCACTACTACCCCGTGGTCAGCGACATGATGGTCGATTTCATGTTCAACGGGAAGCCGCCGGCCCTCGGGAACTTCGGCATGCGCATCGACAGGAACAACCTTGAGGAGCGCCTCGCCCTTCTTGAGCGGCTCATGAAGCGGGCCGCCGGGGAACGGTAGCGGCGCGGGGCCTCACCCGTCTGTATCTGACAGGATCTCCGCGAGGACTTTCGACAACTGCTCCATGGTATAGGGCTTCTGGAGAAACGCCCTGGCGCCGAGGGCCAGGACGTCGTCAATGCGTGAATCGTTCCTGAATCCGGAAGACACGAGAACACGCACCGACGGTTCGATCGCTTTCAGCTCGATGAAGGTTTCCTTCCCCGATCGTTTCGGCATCACCATGTCGAGGATCACGGCGTCGATCGCTTCGTGACGCTCCCGGTAGATATCGATACCCCGCTGGCCGTTCTCCGCGACGATGACGTCGTACCCGAGTATCCCCAGGATCTTCTCGCATGTTTTCTGGATGGTGGGGTCGTCCTCGATCAGCAGTATCAGCCCCTTCCCCATCGTGTGGCCCGTCTCCTCCGTCTCCTCACGGGGGGTTTCCGGAAGCTCCGTCGAAGGGATAAAGACGGTGAACACGGTCCCGACTCCGACACGGCTCTCCACGTCGATAAAGCCGTAGTGCTGCTTGACGATGTTGTAGACCATGGCGAGCCCCAGGCCCGTGCCGCGCAGGTTTTCCTTCGTGGTGAAAAAGGGATCGAACACATGGTCGAGGATGAAGGAATCCATGCCGACCCCGCCGTCCTCGACGCGAATGCGAATGTAGTCGATTTCCGATGCGTCGGCGTAGCGCGCCAGGAAATCCCCGTCGGCAGGGACACGGTCGATCAGGACCGAAAGGGTCCCCCGCCGTTCCTCCTCGGGGGGGCGCATCACGGTCATGGCGTCATGGGCGTTGATGCACAGGTTGAGGAGGACCTGCTCGAGCTGGGTTGCGTCCCCGATGACAACGGCGGGGGAACTCCCGTCGATGCGAAAATCCAGTTCGATCTTCCTGTCAAAAGTGTTGCGGCAGATATCCCGCACGTGTTCCGCGATCCGGTTCAGGTCCACCACCCCCATGGCGAGCCGCTGGCGCCTCGATATGCCGAGTATCCGCTCCACCATCTTCATGCCCCGCTCCGCGGAGATCTTCATGGTGGCGATGTCCTCTTCAAGGGCCCCGGGACCGGTCATCCCCTCCCTGATCTTGAATTCCATGAGGGATATGCTCCCAAAGATCCCGCCGAGGATGTTGTTGAAATCGTGGGCGATGCCGCCGGCGAGGCTGCCTCTGATCTCCAACTTCTGCGTCTGCACCAGGCGCTGTTCGAGCCGCATCTTTTCCGTCACATCGCGTATGACGCCCCGGAGCCCCTCCACACGACCCTCGGAAACGATGCGACCGGCGTTGTTTTCCCCGAAGAAGAACCCGCCGTCCCGGCGCTTTACCCGGTGCGTGAAGATGCTTACCGCCGAATCCCCGGCCTTCCTGGATACCAGCTCCCTGATGATGGCGTAATCCTCCGCATCCATGAGGTCGCCCATCGGGACGCCCCGCGCAAGCTCCTCGACCCCGTACCCCGTCAGGGCCATGCCCGCCTCGTTCAGGAACGTGATGCCCAGCTCCGTGTCGTTCTAGTAAATGATGTCCGGCAGG
>CAZKPR010000048.1:0-21978 GCA_964554685.1 uncultured Leptospirales bacterium
ACCGGCTCCCCCTCCCGCTTTCCTTCCCCGGTACGGGCAGTCGGCCCTGTCGCAGGCGCCGCAGCCGTACTCGCTGAACCGGATATCCCTGCCGACGGCGATGATACCGCTCACCGACTTGATGGGGCGCATCATGGCGCCGCCGGAAAGCCGAACGCCGCAGAAGCCCTCGGGGAGAAGGGAAAAGAGCGCGCGCTGTTCCGAGACGTCCCACCCGCAGTATCCCGGGCTGTAGCGGTTGCTGACGCCCGATCCTTCCGCGGCCACGCGGTCCGCGAGAAGGGCGTGCATCCTGTCCATGGCGCGCTCCACGATCGCCGAGCCGAGGAGGTCGGCGACGTAGCCCGCAGCCGGGTCGCCATCCGCCATGAGGCTTCCCGCCCACTCGCTGATCCCCGGCCCGGCGGTGCAGACGAAGAGGGCGATTCGTTCGGCCCGCATCACCCGGGTGAAGACGGTTTCGGGAAGGGTGAAGGCGACCGCGCCGAAGGAGAGGCGTCGGGTTTCCCGCGCAAACAGGGGATAGTCCCTGACGACGAACCCCCCCCGGATGGCGCAGCGCTCCCCGGCGAGGGAAAGCATTTCGTCGACCATCGTGCCGAGGGGTCCCGGCATGGCGCCGGGGTCGTAGCCCATGAGGGATTCGAGTTCGCTCCGCGAAATCCCCAGTTCGCTGAAGGTGAACCGATGCGTGGTGATTGACCCGGTTTCAGCGGTCTTCTTCATCAGGAATATTCCTTGCGCGCGGCGTCGCCGTCTGCGCGGTCCTCCCGGCGGCGTCACGCCGCCGCGGGAGAATGAAAGTCATTGACAGGAAGGCCCCGTTCACGGTATGAATGGTGGACGCGCATCGGGAGATCTGTCAATTCGTATTTCCCGTGACGGGGCGCCGCCGGGAAGTATGTCACACGGGGGAGTGCATGAACGGAAAAGAGCGGATACTCGCGGCGCTGAATTTACAGGAGCCCGACCGGGTCCCCCTCTACATCCACGGCATCAACGAGGCGCCGATCATCGGCATCGGGAGGCATATCACCGACGGACTCCCCGAGCCGAAGGAATTCCGCGAGATGAGCGGCCCCGAGAAGGGGAAGCTCCTGGACACCCTCTTCCTCATCCACGAGCATTTCGGCGTCGACGGGTTCACCTCCTTCGAAATCGGGCATGAGAAAGAGCTGGACGAGCGCCACGTGGCGGACGACTGGGGCGTTGTCTACACCCGGAGCCCCCACGGCCTCCCTGTGGCCACGGGCCATCCCCTCCGCGACCCGGGCGACCTCGAGGGCTTCACCCCCCCGCGCCCCGCCGCGGAGCACCTTCTCCTGCTGAACCTCGGGCGGGAGCGCTTCGGTGGCGAGAAGGCCCTCTTCTGGCTGATGCGGGGGGCCTTCGTCCGCTCCTGGCGCCTCATGGGCATGGAGAACCTGATGATCCAGATGTACGACGACCCCGAATTCGTCCACCGCGTCGCCCGCATGGTCACGGATTACAGCCTGGAACAGCTCGACATGCTCGCCGCGGCCGGCCTCGACGTCCTTGTGGTTGAGGACGACATCGCCGACAGGCAGTCGCCCCTCGTGTCGCCGCGGCACTACACTGAATTCATCAATCCCTACAACAGGGAGCTGGTCGAGAAGGCCCATGCCTTGGGGCTTAAGGCCGTGGCCCACAGCGACGGGAACCTCTGGCCCCTCCTCGACATCATGATCGATACCGGGTACGACGGCCTGAACCCCCTCGAGCCCCAGGCGGGCATGGAGCTGAAAAAGGTGAAGGAGTACTGCGGTGACCGCCTCTGCCTGCTGGGGAACATCGACTGCGTCGACCTGCTCCCGAAGGGGACGCCGGAAGAGGTCGAGGAGGCGGTGATACGGGCCATTTCCGACGCCGCGGCGGGAGGAGGGTACATACTCTGCGATTCGAACTCCCTTCACCCCGGTGTCGATCCCCTGAACTGCATCGCCATGTTCGAGGCGACCAGGAAGCACGGGGCGAGGAAAACATGACGGCGAGGGTCGACGCGCTGCCCCGAGAAGGAATCGACGCTGACCCCCGCCGTTTCGTTACCGCGGGGGACTGATCCCGGGAGGATACGCAATGGAATTACTGAAAGAAATCGCGCTTCATGTCGAGAACGGGAAGATGAAGGAGGTCGCGTCGATGGTGGAACGGGGCCTCGGCGAGGGCCTCGGGGCCGGCGACATCCTCAACGGCGGCCTCGTGGCCGGGATGGATTCCATCGGCATCAAGTTCAGGAACAACGAGGTATTCGTACCCGAGGTGCTGATGGCCGCCCGGGCGATGAAGGCGGGCCTCGAGATCGTCAGGCCGGTTCTCCTGAGGGACCGGGTGCCGGAGAAGGGTACCGTCGTCATGGGTACCGTGCGGGGAGACCTGCACGACATCGGGAAGAACATCGTCTGCTACATGCTCCAGGGCGCGGGGTACGACGTGGTCGACATCGGCATTGACATGCCGAAAGAGACCTTCATCGAGGCGGCGCGCGGCCACGGCGCGCGGGTGATCGGGCTCTCGTCGCTCCTCACCACCACGATGGAATACATGCGGGAGGTCATGGAGGCGGTGCGCGCCTCGGATATCTCCGGCACCGTCAGGGTGATGGTGGGCGGGGCGCCGGTCACCAGGGCCTTCGCCGACGAGATCGGCGCCCACGGCTACGCCCCCGACGCCTCCCGGGCCGTGGAGGTGGTGCGGGGGCTGATCGGGGGGTGACCCGTGTCCCCGGGAGGGGGCCGGGCGGCGATTCCCGCACTCCAAAAAGTCCTCGACAGGGTGGGCGTCATGGCGTAGCATCATGCATCACCGGTGAGGAGGGGGCGGATGGACCTTTTCCACGATTTTGACGCGGCGCGGTGCCGCGAGTGCGGCGAGTGCTTTCACCAGTGTCCCGTCATGGCCCTGCCCATCGAGCGGGCGCGTGAGGAGCGGAAGAGACTGAACCGGGGCGACACCACGGGGATCGTCATCCGCCGGTGCACCAGCTGCTTCGCCTGCAATTTCATCTGCCCCGAGGAGTGCAACCCCGCGCAACAGGTCCTCGGGTACTGGAACCGCGAGTACCGCGAGAAGGGGATGCCCCTCCGGGCCCGCTATTACGATCCCAACAGCGCGCCGAACTTCAGGACCTACGTCGTGGAGCGGCTCCCCGATGACGAGAGGGCCCTGGTGGAGAAGTGGCGGGACGAATCGACCGCCCCGGAGATATTCTACCCGGGGTGCAACGTCATCACCGTTCCCTACCTCACCAGGAGCCGTCTCCTCGAGGGGGTGGAGATCAGGGGATCCCTGGATATGTGCTGCGGCGAGACCTACTACCGCATGGGGCTCTTCGACGAGGTGAGGAAGGTGGCCCGTCGCCTCGAGGGCTACTTCCGTCGCCTGGGGGTGAAGCGGATGATCATACCCTGCACCGCCGGGCGGAACATGTTCACCAACGTGCTCCCGAAATTCGGGGTCACCTTCGACTTCGAGATCGAACACGTGCTCCCCTGGCTCTGGCGGCGCATCGAGTCGGGGGAGATCGCCGTCACGCGGAACCTCGGCATGACCGTCACCATACAGGAGTCGTGCTACGGCAAGATGTTCGGCGACGGCTACATGGACCTTCCGCGAAAGATACTTGAACGGATCGGCGTGACCGTGCGTGAGGAGCGCCTCTCCCGGGAACGGGCCCTCTGCTGCGGCATCGCCGGTGGCTTCAGCGTGCGCTCGGGGTACCACCCCTGGGACATCACGAAATCGACCTTCCGCACCCTGAACCTGGCGAAAAAGAGCGGCGCCGACGCCGTGGCGGTCTACTGCGCCGGGTGCCTCCAGATGCTTACCGTGGGGCAGATCGCCCATCCCCTGAACAACATGCCCGTGTACCACGTCCTGGAACTGGTCCAGATGGCCATCGGCGAGACCCCGGCGCGCCTGCACCGGAAAAGGGGCCGCACCATGTTCGCCGGCGTGATGCGCCACCAGCTACCCATGGTCCTCTCGCCCCGGCGCTTCCGCTACGACGTGGGGGAGGGCGCCTGATTGAAGCGCCCACCCGAGGAAGGCCACCGCTGGTTCCGCCGGGACCGATGCCAGGTCTGCGGCGCCTGCCTGGAGGCGTGCCCCGTGGTGCGCCTTCCCCGCGACGCGGGGCGGCGCGACAGGAGGGCCGCCCTCCATGGGCCCTTCGGCGGTTCTCTGTCCCTCTCCCTCTGCACCACCTGCAATGCCTGCGACCTGGTCTGTCCCGAGGGTGCCGATCCCTACGAGCTGGTCCTCGAGCGCTTCAACGACGAGGAGCGGGAGAAGGGCCTCCCCGGCATCACCCGGATGGTCTTCCCGAACGAGTACTGGAACATCTGGTCGCTCCTGCGCCCCCTCATGGACGCGAGGGAAGCGGCGGACCTCGAGGCGTGTGAATTCAATCTCGGTAAAAAACACCGCGCGGTGCTCTTCACGGGATTCTACACCAACATCGTGCCCTTCCTGCTCCGGGGGAAGATCTTCGAAGGGGGCGGCCTCCCCGTGGCGGGGAGCGAGGGCCTCTGGGGGTGCGGGGGCGATTCGAACAAGCTGGGGCTCATCGGCGTCACGGAGCGCGTCGTGGCCCTCCTGGAAAGGCGGTTCAGGGCCATGGGGGTGAAGAAGGTCGTCTGCTTCATGGAGGCCGAGGCTGCCATGCTCGCCGAGGTGCTTCCGCGGCGCTACAGCGCCCGCTTTTCCTTCACCGCGGTGCCCCTTGATTCGTGGCTCCTGGACCGGATTGCTTCGGGGAAGATCAGGGTGACGCGGCCCCTGGGCCTCACGGTGACGGTCCATGACAACTGCATGTCCCGCTGCCTCGGGGGCGGGCCCCAGGAGACGATGCGCGACCTCGCCGAGCGCTGCGGGTGCCGCCTCGTGGAGATGGCCCACGCCCGGGAGAACGCCCTCTGCTGCGGATGGGCCGCCACCATCCCCTCGCTTTACGCCGGGAGGGGGCTTCCGGGAATTTTTCTCTACATGATGCACAGCCTTCTCCGGCGCCTGGACGAGGCCGTGGCCACGGGGGCCGACGCCGTCGTGACGGGGTGCCCGGCCTGCTATATCTTCCTCTCCCTCATCAGGCTCCTGGCGAACCGGAAGATCATGGTCTACCATACCTCGGAGATCGTGCGCATGGCCGCCGGGGAGGAGTATTCATCCCGGGGTGAGAAGCGGTGCCGCGACCTCCTGGCCGCCGTGGCCCTCCTGGCCTGGCAGTGGGCCGTGTCGCCCCGCTTCAGGAGGCGCTTCCATCCGCTGCCGCCCGATCCGCGGAAGGTCGAGCCGATTCCGGTACTTGATGAACGGGATGCGCGGCGCATAGTGAAGATCAGGAAAGTGATCGGCGGACCCCTCGTGAGCTCCCGCGTTTCACGGACCCTCATCGGGTGGGCGGTGAGGACCGGAGCCGTCCTCTACGGCCGATGGATCGCGATCCGGCGCAGTCGCTACATACTGGCGTCCCGTCTCCGCGCCCCCGCGGCTGACCGGTGCGGCGGCGCGACGAAGGGGAGGTAAGGCATGCCCGTGGCGAATCTGGCGAAGGTGCTGAACTGGGACGCCTGCGTGGAGTGCGGCGAGTGCCTGTCGCGGTGCCGTTACATGGAGTTCACCCCGGATGAGGCGAAGGAGGAGATTCGGAAGGTCAACCGGGGCGAGGCCTCCCGGGTCCTGGCGGGGTGCATGAGCTGCTACGCCTGCAACGCCTTCTGCGCGAGGGGGGCCCACCCCTACGAGCGGATCCACTACGCATGGAACGATCGCTACGAGCGGGAGGGGCTTCCCGCCAGGGCGAGCTACCTGATGCCCTCGCGGCGCCCCAACTTCCGGGAGGACCTCTCCTTCTCGCCGGCGGAGCGGGAGCTCCACGGTCGCTGGGGGGCAGATGATCCCCCGGCCCGCACGGTCCTCTATCCCGGGTGCAACCTCCTGGCCCTGCCCCTCCTGGTCCCCGAAGCGGTCATGGAGGTCCTCCCCGTCTGGGGACGGTGGGACCTCTGCTGTGGCGAGATGTTTTTTCGAATGGGCATCCTCTCGAAGGTAGACGAAATCGCCCGCCATCTGACCGCCTTCTACGCGAAGAAGAAGATCGACGAGATGGTCTTCGTCTGCCCCGCGGGGTACAACATGTTCCGCAACATCCTTCCCCGCCAGTTCGGCGCGCGCTTTTCCTTCAGGATCACCTTTTTTTCCGAATGGTTCCACCGGGCCGTGAGGAAGGGGAAGCTGACCGTGACGAGGCGCCTCGAGGGGGACGCGGTGATCCAGGACTCCTGCCATGCCCGGGTCCTGGGGCCGGAGTTCATGGACTCCCAGAGGAGGCTCCTCGAGGGCCTGGGGCTGACTCTACGGGAGACACCGGAGAACCGGGAGGATGGCCTCTGCTGCGGCATGGCGGCGGGATGCAACGCCTACGGGGCCTTCGATCTTCTCCGCCAGGGTATGCGGAACCTCCGCGCCCTGGACCGCGCCGGGGGAAGGGAGATCGTGCAGTACTGCACCGGGTGCCTGCTCACCTCGAGCGTGATCCGCGCCGTGAACCCCTTCGGCAAGCGCCTCACCCACACCCTGGAGTGGGTGGGGCTGGCCTTGGGTGAGCGCCGCCCCCGGCGCCACTATCGCAGGGCTCTCTCGGTCCTGAAGGGGATCGTCATCCACGCCCTGCCGCGCTACCTGAGCCGGAAGCGGTTCAGGTAGTGAATCCCTCGAGGGGCAGTACCTCCTCGACGATGTAGACCTTCAGCGCCGCCGACTTCCCCTTCACGGTGATCTCCCTGATCTCGGAATACTTTATCGCCGCGTCGCCCCCGGCGGCGATGAAGGTGGATTCCGATATGGCGACCTTGCCGGGAATGCCGTTGCTCTCGATCCGCGAGGCGGTGTTCACGGCGTCGCCGATGACGCTGTAGTCCATCCGCTCGTGGCTCCCTATGTAGCCCGCGATGGCCGGGCCGTAATTGATGCCGATGCGCAGGTTGAAGGGGGGCTCGCCCGGGGGGAGGTCCTTCGCGAGGTCCTTGATTACCTTCTGCATGGCCATGGCGCACGCCACGGCCTTGTAGGCGTCATGCTCCGTGGCCCGGGGGGCGCCCCAGAAGGCCATGACGCAGTCGCCGATGTACTTGTCCAGGGTGGCCTGGTATTTGATGATCACGTCGGATATGCGCGTGAACATGTCGTTCAGGCGGTCCAGGACCCGGGCCGGGCTCTGGGCCTCGGAGAAGGTGGTGAAGCCCACGATGTCGGCGAAGAGGGTGGCGATCGGCTTTTCCGTGCCCCCCAGGGAAAGCTCTCCCCCCAGAATTTCGTTGATCACATCGGGGGAGAAGAACTTGGAGAGGCGCTCCTTCTCCTGCTTCTGGCGGGTGATCAGCTCCTGGGATTTCTTCATGTTGGTGACGATGGACCCCGCCACCATGATCCCGAAGAAGGCGAAGGCGTAATCCTTGAGGCTGAACTCCCAGAGGACCCAGCGGTACTGGAACCCCACCAGGACGTCGTTCAGCATCATGAGGGCCATGCCCACGACGCCAATGGCCACTGAGGTCATGGAGGGGATCTTTCTCCCCCTGATCATGATGACGAGAACGTAGAGGAATACCGCCGCCGGGGCCGCGGCCCAGAGCATCATGAAACGCCGCGTGGTGACCAGGTCGGGGATCAGGATCACGGCGATGACCGCGGCGACCCCGAGTATGTCCCAGGCCCGGTTGATCACCTTCAGTTTCAGGGACTCGAACTTCGTGAAGTGCACGATGAATTCCAGGAGCATGTGCACGAAGATGATGATGGCGATGAACTCCAGCTTCTTGATCCAGAGGCCGTTCTTGAGTATGGAGAAGACGATCTGGCTCTCCATGAAGGTGGAGAAGGCCATGGCGAAGGCGGTGATGGAGAAAAAGATGGTGGCCCGTTCGTCCTCCCGGAACACGATCTGCCAGTAGAGGTAGAAGAGCCCCAGGAGGGACGTGAGGATGATGACGAAGATCTTCTTGAAATCGTCCCAGAACTGGGACCGCTCGGTCTTTCTCGCCGAGGCGATGTAGAACTTGTCGTGGGAGAGTCCCGGGGCTATGGGGTACTTCGCGAAGACGCGCACCGCGAGAATGTTGGGCGCGCCGAACTTGATCAGCTCCCGGGGGATCGGGTAGTAGCGGATCTTGTCGTAGTAGAGCCTGGCGTCGGGAAGTACCTCTCCCCGGGCCGTGTCGGCCCTGAGGCCCGTGCCGCCGATGAAGCGCCCGTTGAAGTACACGGCGTCGGCCTGGCCGATCTTGCCCAGGCGCAGCACCAGGTCCCGGGACTTGAACTTTTTCTCCAGGTCCTCTTCCTTGATAATGACGGCGGTGCGGTACCAGGCGTAGCCGCCATACTTTTCCTTGTAGGCGTTGAAGTCACGGAAGGGGCGGTTGCCGTCCCTGTCACGGTAGCGCATCCAGGAGAGCTGGATCTCGATATCGTTGATCCACCCCGCGGCTTCCCCGGCCGGGAGCCTTTCCTTCGCCCAGGCGAATTCCAGGGCGCCATCCGCTGCCGGTTTTTCGACCCCTTCCGCTTCCTGCTCTTCGTCCTCCAGGCCGAGGAATTTCTCAAATTGCTTCTTCTCGTCGGGGAGGCGCTTCACCACGGGGGAATCGCCGGGGCGGAAGCTCCATCTATGGTTCGCGATCTTCGTGCGCAGGTCGAGGAGATTGGCGACCATGATCTGGGAATTCCCGTCGAAGGGGAAGAGCAGGACGCCGGCTGCCGCGCAGAGAAGGGCGGCGATGATGGTGTGACGCTTTGTATGAATACTGGTTTTCATGGGACGTTCCCCCGGTGATGGTGTTTTTTTCTATTTCAGGGAAATCCAGCAGGAATCAACCCTCGACTGGAACACTGAATAGTAAACCACAATCGGGGCATATTTGCAAGAAAAAAAGTAGATCCCCCCTGCCCCCCTTCATAAGGGGGGGTAGAATGAAATCGCAGTTACTGCCATACAAGCCATTTATTACATGAAGAACCCCCCTTATTAAGGGGGGTGGCGCGCAGCGCCGGGGGGTTCTCCCCCTTCACCCCCCGGGCATCAATTTTTTTATCTCGCGCTTCAGTATCTTGCCCACGCCGCTCGTGGGGAGCTCGTCCATGAATTCGATCACCTTCGGCACCTTGAAGGGCGCCACGTTGTCCCGGAGGTACTGGAGGATCTTTGCCTTTTCTTCCTCGCCCTTCCCGATGCCGGGATTCAGTACGACGGCGACGCCGACGCGCTCGGAACCGGGACGATCCGGGTCAGGTATGCCCACCGACGCGGCGAGGGCCACGTCGGGGTGCTTCGCCAGAACATCGTCGAGCTCACGGGTGAAGACCTTGTAGCCGGATACGATGACCATGTCCTTGACCCGGTCCACGATGTAAAAGTAGCCGTCTTCGTCCATCTTCGCCACGTCCCCCGTGTGCATCCACCCGTTCCTGACCGCGTTGGCGGTTTCGTCCGGCTTTTTATAGTATCCCGTCATCAGCTGGGGGCCCGTGATCACGATTTCCCCCGGTTCGCCCGGCTGCGCGGCCTCTCCCGTTTCCGGGTCGATGAGCTTCACCAGGGTGTCCGACAGCGGCATGCCGATGGAGCCCGGCTTCTTCCTGCCGTAGCGGGGGTTGCAGATCATGACCGGGGACATCTCGGTCATGCCGTAGAGCTTGATGAAGTTCCCCTCGCCGATGAGCGATTCCAGGTCCTTGATGTACTCCGCGGGGAAGGGGGCCGCGGCGCTGAGGAACCATTTCAGGTGCCCCTTCATGTCAAGCTTCCTGAAGGCGGGCTGCTTGAGGAGCTCGAAATAGACCGTGGGTACGTTGACCACGAAGGTGGGCCTGTAGGCCTTCAGGCACTCGATGAGGAAGTGGGAGTCCCTCGGGTTGGGCACGCATATCTGGGTGATGCCCCTGGTCATGGTGAATCCCCCCAGTGCGAGCCCCGCGATATGGAAGAGGGGGAAGGCCGAGAGGGCGATGTCCTCGGGGATGATGTCGAGCCAGGCCAGGGTCTGGTGGCGGTTGCTCATGTAGCTCCGCTGGGTGAGCATGGCGCCCTTCGCCGGTCCCGTGGTGCCCCCGGTGTACATCATGAAGATCATGTCGTCGAAGCCGCGCTTCACGCGGACGGGCTCGGCCTTTGCTTCATTCAGCACCTCCAGGAACCGCTTCACGCTTTTCCCTTCAAGGGGCGTTACCTCGGCGGTGGGTATCTTCTTGAGCAGCGTGCCGAGGACCCGCTTGATTCCCGGGAGAAAATCGGCGATTCCCGTCACGACGACGGAGGTAAAGGGGGCCTTCGAGGCTACCTCCGCGATCTTTTCGTAGAGAATGTCAACGGTGACCACCACCTTCGTGCCCGAGTCGACGAGCTGGTGTTCCATTTCCGCCGCCGAGAGGAGGGGGCTCAGCCCAGTGGATACGCACCCCGCCTTCTGGACCCCCACGACGCAGATGTAGTGGGCCGGGATGTTCGGCATGTGAAGGCCTACGACGTCATCAGGGGCCAGGCCGCTTTCTATGAGGTAATTGGCGAACCGGTCCGAAAGCTCGTCGACTTCCCTGAAACTGAGGCGGCGGCCCATGTAAATGAGTGCCGTCTTGTCCGGGTACTTTTCGACGGTTTCCGCGAACTTTTCCGCGAAGGTCTTCTTCGGGTAATCAAGCGTGGGCGGAACGTCTCTGTCATAATTCTTGAGCCATGGTTTTTCTGAATAGATATCGCTCATGGGACCCTCCCTCTGATGAATGTGTGGTTTGATAAGGGAAAACGAAAGGGGCGAACCGATGTGGTTCGTCCTCCGTGAAGAATGATTGAAGGGATAGATCCGGCGTGTTGTGTCCCTGCATGAGTATGGATCATTCGACAGCGCTTCCGCTTCCCCCCGGTGCGGATTGATGCGACGTGATGCCATTCGGAACGGTTCACGCATAGCACGTCATGGCTGTTTTGTCAACAGGGTATTCGATTTCCGTTTTGGTCACTGTTCAGCCAAAAGTAATTCTTTCCCCCTCTCCCCCTGGGAGAGGGGGGATAGGGGTGAGGGATGATTGTGGAATCCCCTGGCCTGTCGAGGAAAAAGGTATTAATCGCGCAGTACAGTGGCAAAAAATGATTGACGTGATCCTAAATATTGATTAACTGGTTAATTAAATCATTTGGTTAATTAATTATGGTCAACAATGCCCCGGTAAAACCGATTGGAGAAAGCGAAAAGCTCCTTTCCCGAGAGCGGATCCTCTCGGCGGCGAAGCGCGAGTTCGCCGAGCGGGGCTACCAGGGATCGCGCCTCGGCTCCATCGCGCGAAAAGCCGGCGTGAACCAGGCCCTCATCCATTACTATTTCGACAGCAAGGAGCGGCTCTACCAGGAGGTGCTCCTCCGCCTGTTCGGCGTGGACGAGACGGAGGACTTGCAGGATCGCTTCAGCCCCTGGCCCATGGGCCCGGCGGAAAAGCTCCTGGCGGCCATCTATTTTATCGTCCACCTTCACCACGGGGGGATCGATCCCGATTTCAACAGGATCATCGCCCGGGAAATCAGCGAGGGGCGGGGGAACATCAGGTCGCTGGTCGCTACGTATTTTATCCCCCGTATCGAGGCGATGGAGACCATCGTGCGGGACGGCGTCAGGGAGGGCATCTTCGAGACACGCGACACGCTTCTCGCCGTGCTCACCATCATCAACCAGGTGCTCTCCTACGAATCGGGGCGCGACAACTACCGGGACACGCCACTGTTTTCCAGGCTTTACGGAGGCGCGGCCCACGGGGAATTTTTCGATTTCGTGGTGGAGTACGTGTTCAAGGCCCTGAGGCCCGCGGGTAAAAAACTGAGGATACCAGTCCTTCCCGAGGGCCTGGCCGCCATGATCGACGCCGTGATCGCGGAGACCAAGGGGCGACAGAAATGGGTGGAGCTTAACGATGAGGAATGAACGAATGATGAGACCGAAGACCACACGCCGCGCCCTGATCGCCGCGCTCCTCATCCTGCCGGCGCTGCACGCTCCCCTCCGGGGCGCCCCCGACGACCCGGCGACGTTTTCCCTGGAGGAGGCGGTCACCCTGTCGATCAGGAGCAACAACCAGCTCCTGGAATCGATCGAGAAATCGCGCGAGTCGGGATACCGGGTCCGCGAGACGTGGGGAATGCTCTGGCCTGAGCTCTCCACGGACGTGGCGGTGACGCGCCAGGGGTCCCAGGCGGGCTACGCCGCGCGCATCGACGGCCAGTACGACATCAAGATCGTGAACGGGAAGCTCGCCATAAACCCGGGGGTGCTCTACAGCAGCCTCAGGGCGGCGCGGAAGGGGCACATCGTCGCCGAGAACGACGTGCGGCGGGTCAAGTCGGAGGTCACGGTACAGTGCATCAGGCTCTACTACCAGACCCTCATGGCCGGGGAGCTCGTGAAGCTCTACGGGGAGTCGGTGAAGCTCCTCGACGAGAACCTCCGCGTGGTCACCACGGGGTACCAGAAGGGCGTGCTCTCGAAGCTCGATTTTCTCCGCGCGAAGGTGGCCCACGCCAACGAGCGCACGAAGCTCGTCAACGCCCAGAACGATTACCGCTCCGCCCGGGCGGCGCTGAACATCCACATGGGCCGGGACATCCACGAGGCCCTGGCCCTGGAGGGGTCCCTGGATCGGTACCGGGATATCAAGGCCGTGACGGTGGAAACGGCGTGGGAGGGCGAGGCGCGGGAGCTGATCGGCATCGCCCTGAAAAACCGACCCGAGCTGATCCAGCTCAAGATGAAGAGGGACATCGAGCGCCACAGCGCCATGGCGGCGTCGTCGATATACCTGTGGCCGACCTTTTTCGTGACGGGGAACGTGGGCTATTCGAAGGTGGAGCCGAAGGAGGAATCGAAATCGAGCGAACTGGCGAGCCTGGCCCTGCTGCTCAACCCCTCGACGTCGTCGTCGGCCCTGTCGTCCTCATCCATGTCGTCCTACCTGGCGCCGCCGGGGTGGAACCGCTCATGGGCCGTCACCGTGGGGGCGACGTACCGCTGGGGGGCCCTCTCGCCCGTCGACCCCTCCCACGCGAAGGCCGACCAGCTGAAAAGCCAGAGCCGGCAGACGGACCAGCAGCTCGAGGCCTTCGTCAAGGGGGTGCGGATCGAGATCGAGCGCGGCTACCTGAAGCTCAGGTCGGCGGAGATATCGATAACCGCGCAGGAGGGGAACATCGAGGCGGCCGAGGAGTCCCTCCGGGTCGCCCGTCTCCAGTTCCGCGGCGGCATCATCGACAACACGAAGCTCCTGGAGGCGAACGTGCAGCTCATCACCGCCACCACGCTCTACCTGCAGTCCCTGAACGACCTGCAGGTGGCCAAGGCGGAGCTGAACCGCGCCATGGGCCAGGATTATTACGTCATCAAGTGACAATACATCGCGGGGGAACCATATGAAGCGCATTATCGTCATCGTCATCATCGTCGCCGTCGCGGCCCTGGCCGCGTACCGGGTCGGGGTGTTCGTCGCGGGAAAGATCAGGGGCGGGGACGCCGCCGGCGAGGACAAGCGGATACCCGTGCGCGCCGCCACCGTGGGCCGGAAGGACCTGGCGGAGAAGCTGGAGCTCACGGGGGACATCAGGGGAGAGGACGCGGTCATGGTCTACTCCCAGGTCCCCGGCAAGGTCCAGGTGATATCGGTGAAGGAGGGCCAGCGGGTCGTGCGGGGCCAGGTCCTTTTCAAGATCAACCGCGACGTCGTGGGAATGGAATACCTACCCGCCCCTGTTGAATCGCCCATCACGGGGTACGTGGGTACCATCATGGTGGACCGGGGCTCCTCCATCGCGCCCACGGTGCCCCTGGCCCAGGTGGTGAACATGAACAGCGTGGAGGCGGTGGTGCACCTCATCGAGGAGGACATGGGGCGCATCCAGGCGGGCATGCGGGCCCAGATCACGGTCCAGGCACATCCCGGCAGGGTCTTCACCGGCGCCGTGGTGAAGAAGAGCGCCGTGGTGGACCCCATGAGCCGCACCCAGGAGGCCATCGTCCGCATACCGAACCCCGGCATGGCCCTCAGGCACGGCATGTTCGCCTCGGTGACGATACTGGTGAGCAGCCGCGGCAACGTCGTGGCCGTTCCGGTTGACGCCGTCATGTTCGACGAGAAGAGGGCGCAGTACGTCTATGCCGTGGTAAAAAACCGCGCGGTGAAGCGGCCGGTGACCACGGGCATCGTAACCGACGAATTCGCCGAGATCACCGGCGGCCTCGCCGAGGGCGACGTCATCATTACCCAGGGACAGGAGAACGTGACGGACGGCGCCGCCCTCCTGGTCTACTTTGAAACCCCCGGGGGGGACGACGGGGGCACGGTTCCCCCTGAAAAAGAGGACGGCGTAAAATGAAGCTTACCGACATATCGGTCAACCGTTACATCACGGCGATCATGGTGTTCATCGCCGTGGGCGTCCTGGGCTACGTGAGCTTCTCGAAGATGCCCCTGGACCTCTACCCGGACATCGAGTTTCCCGTGGCGGTCATCATACTCCAGTATCCCGACGTGGGGCCCAAGGAGGTGGAGAGCACGCTCACCCGTCCCGTGGAGGAGACCCTGGTGAGCGTCAACAACCTGGACACCATCGTCTCCACCTCCAAGGAGGGGATGGCCGTCATCACCATGAAGTTCGTCTGGGGCACGGACATGTCCCTCGCCGTGTCCGACATACGCGAGCGGATCGACATCATCAAGGGCTACCTGCCGGAGGAGGTGGAGACGCCCATCGTGCTGAAGTTCGACATGTCGATGATACCGGTCATGATGCTCTCCGTGTCGGGGCCCCGGGACTCCCTCTGGATCAAGGAGTATTCCGAGGACAATCTGAAAAACCAGTTCGAGCGGATCGATGGCGTGGCCTCCGCCATGGTGCTGGGCGGCGAGGAAAAGGAGGTCCACGTCGAGCTCATCAGGTCCCGGATGGACGCCTACGGCATCACCGTGGACACCCTGGCGGGCGTCGTCGCCCTGGAGAACCTGAATATCGCCGGCGGCGACATCAGGTCGCCCCGGCGCAAGTTCACCCTCCGGACGCGGGGCGACTTCAGGGACCTCAACGACATACGGAACGTCGTGGTGACCGTGAAAGGGGGCGCCCCGGTCTACCTGGGCGACATCGCCCGGGTGTACGAGGGGCCCGCGGAGAAGACCGAGGTGGTGCGCCTGAACGGGAAGAACGGCGTGCTGCTCCGCGTCAGCAAGCAGTCGGACAAGAACACGGTCCTGGTGTGCCGCAACATCTACAAGCGCCTGGAGGAGATCAGGAAGACCCTCCCGCCGGGGATCGCCGTGGAGCCGATCTTCGACCAGTCGGAGTTCATCGAGCAGGCCATCGACAGCGTCATCGACAACGCCTGGCAGGGCAGCCTCCTCGCCATCCTGGTCGTCTTCATCTTCCTTCGCAATATCCGGTCAGCCCTCATCCTGGGGCTCTCGATTCCCCTCTCGATGATCGCCACCTTCATCGCCATGTACGCCAACGGGATATCCCTGAACATGATGTCCATGGGGGGGCTTGCCCTGGGGGTGGGCCTGCTCATCGACAACTCCATCGTGGTCCTGGACAACATCTTCCGGTACCGGGAACGGGGTGCGCGGCCCACGGAGGCGGCGAAGCTCGGGTCCGAGGAAATGTGGCTCGCCATCGCCGCGTCGACCCTCACCAATATCATCGTGTTCATACCCTTTCTCTTCACCGAGGGGCTCGCCAAGCAGCTCTTCAAGCAGATGGCCCTCACCATCACCTTCTCCATGCTCTTTTCACTGGTCATCGCCCTCACCCTCATCCCGATGATGACGGCGCACTTCGTCCCGGAGATCGAGAAGCGCTACCGGGGGCGGCTTGCCTTCCTGAACCGCGTCTTCGCCTGGAGCGCGGCGCAGCTTGACGACCTGGACACCCTCTACTCGCGCGTCATAGAATGGGCCCTGGGGCACCGGAAACAGGTCGTTCTCTACACGGTCCTCGCCATCGTCGCGGGGCTCATGGCCATCTACCTCACCGGTGCGGAATACATGCCGGAGCAGGACGACGCGCGGCTCTCCTTCCAGGTGAAGCTACCCGTGGGCACGAACCTGGAGACCACGGAGAACACCATGATCGATATCGAGCGGCGCGTGGCGCGCATCGTGCGGAAGAAGGAGTACCGCGTCATGAGCGTCCGCGCGGGATACGGCGAGGGGATCGGCGGGGCCTTCAGCGAGACCACGGACAACAAGGCCTCCATGGAATTCAGGCTGGTGTCGAGCACGAAGCGGAAGCGCTCCCTCGGAGAGATACGGAACGCCCTGCGCGACGGCCTCGCGGGGTATCCCGGGGTAACCTTCAACTTCACTCCCCAGAGCGCCGGGAGCCGCATGTTCGCCATGGGGGGCGCCACCTCCGTGGTCATCAACGTCTACGGCTATGATTTCGACGAGTCGAAGCGCTTCACCCAGGAGATCTACCGGGCCATCAGGGACATCCCGGGCCTGAAGGACATCGACATCTCGCGTGAGGAGGGGCTCCCCGAGAAGGTCATGGAGGTCAACCGGGAGAAGGCCTCCCGGGCCGGCCTCACCTCCATCGCCATCGCCACGGCGGTGAAGAACAACGTGGCGGGGAAGGTGGCGACGGTGTACCGCCACAAGGGGAAGGAATACGACGTGCGGCTCCGCCTGCGCCCCGAGGACCGGAAGAACCTTGACGACATCAAGCAGATCCGGGTGAAGACCCTCCTCGGCACCACGGTGCCCGTGGGGAGCTACATCGACGTCCGGGACGCCACGGGCCCCACGACCATCGAGCGGGAGCGCCAGGAGCGCGTCACCTACATCACCTGCAGGCCCGAGGGGCGGCCCCTGGACGCCGTGGTGCGCGATATCCAGGCGAAGCTCGACACCATCGTGAAGCCCACGAACTTCTACGTGGAGATCACCGGGTCCTTCAAGGACATGCAGGAGACCTTCCGCGACCTCCTCCTGGCCGTCATCCTCGCCGTGGTGCTGATCTACATCATCATGGCGTCCCAGTTCGAGTCGCTCCTCTCTCCCTTCATCGTCATGTTCTCGATACCCACGGTCATCTTCGGCGTGGGGATATTCCTCTTCCTCACCGGCACCACCTTCAGCGTCGTGGCCTTCATGGGGATCATCATGCTCGCGGGGATCGTGGTGAACAACGCCATCGTCCTGGTGGACTACACCAACATCCTCCGGGCCCGGGGCGTGCCCCTCCGGGAGGCGATCATCCAGGCGGGGCGGAACCGCCTGCGGCCCATCATGATGACCACCTTCACCACCATTTTCGGCCTCGTCCCCATGGCCATCGGCGTGGGCGAGGGCGCGGAGATGTCGGCCCCCCTGGCGCGATCGGTCCTCGGGGGGATGATGTCCTCGTTCCTCTTCACGCTGATCTTCATCCCGGTGATGTATTCGATTTTCGAGACCCTGAAGGAGCGCCGGCGGGCACGCCGGGCGGGGAGGGCGTAGCCATGGCAGAAAAGAGGAAATCCGCTCCCGGCCGGGGCCGTGTTCAGGAGCCGGCCCCCCCCGCGATGCTGCTTCTCTTCATCGTGTACAGCAACGCCGTGGACGAGGAGATCACGGAGATCGTGATGCGACACGCCGGGGGCTACACCAGGTTCGCCGGCGTCTACGGCGAGGGGAACCGGGAGCCCCACCTGGGGACCCACGTGTGGCCCAGCATGAACAACTGCATGATGGTGGCCGTCGAGGCGGCGGGGAAGGAGCGGCTGGCCGGGGACATACTCCATTTGAAGGAGAAGTTCTCCGGCGTGGGGATCAACATCTTCGTCACGAGGCTCGAGGAGATGGGGTGACGAACGCCATTTCCTATGACTCAATCAATAAGATGGCGACAAAATCGCAATCGGGCGACTTCGAGCCCTATTTCATCACGAGGGGGTTTCACAGTGCCATGGCCTCTTCCCTGACAAAATGAAGCTTTACGACGCGGGGCATCTGTTCCTCCTCAAAATGGCACTGAACAGCATCCCGTATATTGTTTTTTTAATTCTTCGACGGTATCGCCTTCCGTGAATATCGAATACCCAAGGGCCTTTGCCTCAAATCCGCCCTCCATTGATTCCTCAATGTAAAATATTATTTCGTTTTTCATGGTGTGTGGTGTCCTGCCTGTTTAGAATGATGCGCAAACCCCAAGCCCCGACCTAATCTTTAGCATGATTTTTCATAATGATGATGGCATAATTGACAGCAATAGAAATAATCAATAATGATCGTCCGTCTCTCTGTGTAAAATATAGATCGTTGAGGAAAAATCAACAAAAAAAATGTGGCCCTCCAATGGGGGCGGGGTGAGCTGGGCATTTTGTCTACGATGCCAACGGGAACATGATCGTGGTCACCGCCCCGGGGATAGGCACGGTGCGCGCCCTCACCTGGGACGACGAGAACCGCCTCACCCGGACCATCGAGGGCGGGACCGCCACGGACTACGTCTATGACGATGCCGGAAAGCGCGTCATAAAGAAGAGCGGACTGGGCGAGGTCCTCTACGTGAACGAGAACTACTCCGTGCGTAACGGCGACGTGGCGAGCTGCCACATCTTCGCGGGCAACACCCGGGTGGCCACGACCATGAAGGCCCCCGGGGCCGACGAGAGCGTCTACTACTACCATGGGGACCACCTGGGGTCCTCAAGCGTGGTGACCAACGGCGCCGGCGCCTTCCACGAGGGGCTTGAGTACTTCCCCTACGGGGAGACCTGGGTCCATGCTTCGGCTTCGCCCGGCAGCCAGTCTATGCCGTATAGATTCACCTCGAAGGAGCAGGATCCTGAGACGGGGCTCTACTACTTCGGGGCGCGGTATTATGACGCGAGGCTATCGAAGTGGATCAGCACCGATCCGGCGTTGGGGAGCTATCTGCCGGGAGCGGGGGAAGGGGATGACGATCTGCCGGGTATTGGCGGTGTGTTTAACCCGGTGAATATGAATGTGTACCATTATGGGGGGAATAATCCGGTTAGATTTATTGATCCTGACGGTAATGTTATAGAATATCAAGGATATGTTTTACCGTATCCTGCTGGAACAAGTGTAGCGATTACATCTAAGTTCGGCAATAGAATTATTTATCAACAAAGTGGGCCAAATTGGTTTTCTATACGAGTCCCAGTAATAAGATCACATGAGGGCGTGGATTCAATTCCCTCTATTCTTCCAAAGATTGAAAGGACTAAAGTTCCTGTTGTCGCAGTTGCTAACGGAATTGTTACTTTTTCAGGAAGACGTGGATGGTATGGGAATTGCATTGACATAATGCATGGTTATGACGAAGCAGGAGGCCCGGTTGTAACACGATACGCACATTTACTTGATAATAGTTTACGAGTAAATAAAGGTGATAGAGTGTCAAAAGATCAAGAGCTTGGTTTAGTCGGTAGTACTGGTAAGAGTACAGGTCCACATGTCCACTATGAAATTCATATACATAACACATCGATAAATCCACAATTTATTAATGTGGAGCACTTGATTCATATACCATTATCGAATAGTTTTGGTGGAAGATATAATGAAGGATTCTTTATAAATATACTAAATATGAATGGCAACAATAATTCTTCTTCACGAAGCGGGGACTGTGGTTTTTCATTTACAACGGGAGTATCTTGGTAATTAACAAAGATGCAATTATTATGAGGTTAATAATGAAAAAAATAATCATTATGATATCAGTTATGATGTTGATGGGTTGTTCAAAAAGTGATAATAATTATTATCTTATTAAACCAAATGATATTATCGGGATTACTCAAGATTTCTTTATTTGTTATGGAAGAACGTGGGATTTCCAAAAATCATTAAAACCTGAAATTAAAGACGGTGTATTGTTTTATTATTTTGAAGGCGCTCACACAGATTGGCATTCTTTCGACTATCATTCGGAACCTCCCGAAAGAAATTATGACCCCGATCCAATACCGTTTACTGGGAAAAGAAAATTTGTTATCGAATTATATAAGAAAATCCCCAAGGATATATTTTTTGATATTACAATAACAACTAATGAATCGTATATTATTCGTCAAAGGATAAGTGCTCATAATAAAAGCTCAATCATTCTATCATTACCGGCCAGCGGTAAGTCATTGGAACATATAACAATTTATTTTGTTGGTGAAGCTGCTGTTATAGGGATAAAATCAATATATTTAGAATGACTTTAACATACAATATGAACAGTGACGGTATTCACCTGCCAGTATAATAATGCTCTTTGAAAACGAACAAGCCGATGCGCTCTCTCAGTCTTACGTGAGAGGTGGCCCGTAGAGGTCAGCTTGAAGAGAATACAGTACCACCTGCCGTCGACGGGCAGGAGGCCCGTCGGTGTGAGGATGGCCCAGGATGGGCCTTCCGCAAACACGGAGTGACCTGTTGATGATGCGATCTTTGTTGATGGATGAATAAAAAAATAGCCACTGCAAAAGGTATCTTTATGCCAACAAGCTCCTCAAACGTCCGCCGGAGGCGGACAACCAATCGGGCGTCTGTCTGAGTCGAATCCGGCGAAGCCGGTTCGACGAGTTACGCCCGCAGCCCCCGCCGGCGTTTGAGGCGGCACGCGGGGGGTTGATAGGGGGGCCATCGTGCAATGGCCCCCCTATCAGCTGCTCGACCAGCTCCTGGTCGCACCCGGCCCCGATGAGGGGCACAGACCCATACGCACCGCGGCGAGCGGCAAGTCGCAGGCAACACCCGGGTGGCCACGACCATGAAAGCCCCCGGTGCCGACGAGAGCGTCTACTACTACCATGGGGACCACCTGGGATCCTCAAGCGTGGTGACCAACGGCGCCGGCGCCTTCCACGAGGGGCTCGAGTACTTCCCCTACGGGGAGACCTGGGTGCATGCTTCGGCTTCGCCCGGCAGCCAGTCTATGCCGTATAGATTCACCTCGAAGGAGCAGGATCCTGAGACGGGGCTCTACTACTTCGGGGCGCGGTATTATGACGCGAGGCTATCGAAGTGGATCAGCACCGATCCGGCGTTGGGGAGCTATCTGCCGGGAGCGGGGGAAGGGGATGACGATCTGCCGGGTATTGGCGGTGTGTTTAACCCGGTGAATATGAATGTGTACCATTATGGGGGGAATAATCCATTAATCTATATTGATCCGGATGGGGAGAAGGTTTACTACATCCATAGGGAAATTGGTGATGGCAAAACAGATATAAGGCATGCCCTGTGGAATCCAGCTGCTCATGCATTTATCGCTACTGTAGACACAAATGGGGTGGTAAAATATGCCGCAAGCTGGAATAAGATCAATTTTTTCTCTTCTGAAGTGGGGAAATGGAACACTAGTGGAGTATTTCTAGCAAGTGAACGGAAAGTTGCAGAAGAAGCAATACGAAGCGGCAAAGCTGTTCTATTGACAAATGACGATAAGCTTGACCCATATATTGAGAAAGCGTTAAGTATGTTGTCACTTCACGAGAGTCCGAGCAATCACAGGTTCGGTCAGCCTGCAACTTGCCAGGGTGAATCTGCCCGTCTCGTAAATGTCGCTGATCAAATTTATATGAAGGAGACAGGAACGGATTATAAAGGATTTACATTTTGGGGAAATTATCTGACAATAAGTAGATATTATCTTAGATTGAATGACCAACAGTTCAATCAGCTTTATAACAAGGCATTCATGAATGGGCTCAATATCAATGGATCGTTTAACTCATCATCAGGAAAGGGCGGTTTCAGTTTCTCATTCTCAACCGGAACAGGGTGGTGATGTATTGAGTTTGATGATTTAATCACGTTGAATCAAGCATAACAACCGGATTGAATAAAGTGGAAGCCGCCCCACAGCTTTATGTAAGTACGACGATTACCAAAGAAGAGGTATTCATGAATGGATTCTAAGAAGATAATGATATT
>CAZKPR010000049.1:0-21934 GCA_964554685.1 uncultured Leptospirales bacterium
CTGACCCACGAAGAGTTAGAAATCTTGAGATCACAATTTGTGATCTCAAGTTGGGGTGGCTACCGGTATCTTCCAATGGCCTTTACCGAACAGGGTGTCGCAATGTTATCGTAGCGTCGGGTTTAAACCCGACGCTACGGGCGGTGACGTAATAATATTTTATATAATTTCCATCCCTCTTCGTTTGCATGATACATCAAAAATAGAATGGCAAATCATGTATACGAAAGCGTATTATTACAACCGTCATCACCTGGTCTTTTCGACCAAATACAGGCTGCCGTTGATAACGTGTGAGATATTGAATCAGCTAAAAACACATTTCAAAAAAAGGCAGATGAACTCGGCATTATCATCCATATCATGAATGGCTATAAAGACCATGTGCATGTTTTGATAACATCACCACCCAGGTTAAGCATTTCAAAAATTGTGAAAAATCTTAAAGGGTATTCATCATATTGCATAGCTGGAATACGATGGCAGCGAGGATATGGCGTATTTTCCGTTGATCCGGATTCGTTTGACCGTGTATACGAATATATAAATAATCAGTGGTCACATCATGACATGTTACCATCGCGCAGGGATTAATTCCTACGCGGGGGCCATAGCGTCGGGTTTAAACCCGACGCTATGGATTAATTCCGACGCTATGGTTTAAACCCGACGCTATTGATTAATCCCGACGATACATTGCCCCGCATCAAAACATAAACCCCACGTCCACAAACGGCATCACCAGGGCCTGTCGCGGGCCCTTCCGCTTCCTGCCGAACCGCGTCCGGATGCCGTAGTCGTAATTGATCCATCAGTGGAACCCCAGGCGGCAGAAGGGGGCCACGATAAAGCCGAGCCCCGCGCCGCCGCCGAAGGTGGTGTCGTTGATAACCCCCCGGGCGTTGACGCGGGTCGATTTCCACCGGTACGACGAGTGGGACACGCCGAAGAAGAGGGCCGGTTCGAGGAAGTCCACCGGCACGGGAATGTAGAGGACCGGCGCGGCGATGGCCGAGAGCATCACATTGCCGCGCCCCGCCACGGGGCCGTTCGTTTTCCCCGTCCCGAAGACCCAGGTGCCCATGGCCCGTAGCGCCAGGGGGGGAATGGGGCGCACCTCGCCCTGGATGCCCGCGGCGATGCCGTTGAAGGCCGCGCCGGCCATCCACTTCTTCCCCTTCGGCGCTGCGGCGCCATCCCCCGCGAGGGCGGCGGAGCCCGCGATGAGCACTGCCATTAAAAGATGCACGGCGCGCGTCATGGTTCCGGTTCCCTCATATCAGCTCGAAGACCAGGGTGAGGGCGCAGTACTCCGTGCGGGAGTGGTAGAACTGGCCCTCGAAGGAAGGCCCGTGGTAATAGGAAAGCATCACCTGGATCGTGGGCCGGTAGTCCCCGCGCCGGGCGGCGAACTCCATGCCCAGGGCGTAGTGGCCCCCGATGGCCCAGCGGTTGTTCTGCCAGTTCCTTGCATGGCCGGCGATGAAAGGCTGGAAGGAAAGGTTCGGCGCCACCGTCACCGCGCCGAAGGGCCTGAACTCCGCGCCGTATTCCACGTAGAAGGGGTCCACGCGGGCACCCTTGAAGGAGTGGACCACGGCCCCGCCGCCGCCGTAGAGGCGCGCCTGGGGTATCGGCTCCCAGGAGACGAAAAGGTCCAGGCATTCGTTGCTGACGTTGCGGCGCGGCGTCTCCGGGAATGCGACGAGGAACTCGTCCCCCAGGTGGGACGACAGGTGCCAGAACCGGAACTGCGCGGCCACGGTGCCGATCCGGTAGGTCGTGGGGAAGGCGAAGGAGTAGTCCGTGTTCAGAAGGGTGGAGCCGTCCCGGAGCCATCCCCGGCGCTCCTTGAAGGAGAAGAGGGCCCAGATCCCCCCCTCGACGTTGAACTGGAGGGCCCCGGCGGGGAGGTCCCACCGGTAGATCGGGAGGCGCGAGCCGATGGAGACCGCGCCGAACATCATATCCTTTCCCAGGACCCCGCTGTCGAGGCCGTTGCGGTAGCGGTAGCGGTTGAAGGCGTCGTCGTGGTAGCGGAATCCACCGGAAAAGGCGGCGCGGCGCGGGTCCGCGGTGAAGGCGGGCATGAGGCGCGTTCCCGGGAGCCATCCGCCCCCGGAGGCTTCGCCCGGGTTCGCCGCGGCGGCCGCGGACAGGAATGACGCCAGGGCGACGCAGAGAGAGAGAATGATGCCCGAAAGCCTCAATCGGCCTCCCTGCCCGTCCTCAGATGTCGAGCCAGGAATCGGAGTAGAGGGATTCCCCGGTGAGGACGCGCACGGTCTTGGTGTAGCGCGTCTCCTCCACGTCGAGGGAGGCCATGTCCGGGGCGCGGCCCTCCATCATTTCCCCCACGAGCTTCACGATGTTCGCCTTTCCCCCCGCGGCGATCTCCGTGATGTCGTCGTCGAAGGCGTCCACGATGGCCGAGGCGAGGCCCCGCTTCATCAGCATGACGAGAAAGGTACGGTTGAGCCAGGGGCGGAGACTGTCAGGCACGCCGTTCGACACGTTGGAGAGGCCGCAGATGGTGCGCGCCCCCGGGGCGATCTCCCCCACCATGGCCAGGAACTCCAGGCAGGCGACGAGCTGGTTCGTGTCCACGGACACGGGGGTGACGATGGGGTCCACCCAGACCCGCTCCATGGGGAGGCCCATCTCACCCGCCTTCTGCATGAAGTCCACCAGGTGCATGGCGCGCTCGTTGGCGTCCCGGGGCATTCCCTGGTCGCTCCAGAGGAGGGCGATGCAGTCCGCGCCGGTGCGCACCGCCATCTCGATGCCCTTCTCGAAGCGGGAGGACTGGAGGGACACGGAGTTGATGAGGGGCGGCCGCGCGCAGGCCCCTATCCCCGCCTCCATGGCCTCCATGTTGACGGTGTCCAGGGAGAGGCGGAGGTCCGCCGCGCCCTGGATGGTCTCCACGAGCCAGGGAAGGAGCTCGGGGCCCTCCTTTCGCGCCGGGCCGATGTTCACGTCCATCAGGTCGACCTTCTTCTCCGCCTGGCGGCGCGCCATCTCCCGGATCGGCTCCGGGTCGCGCGCCTTCATGGCGGGGCCCAGGGTCCTCGACATCACGTTCAGGTTTTCGCCCACGCGTATCAGCCGCGCCATGGTCCTACACCTGGTACTGCTTCAGGAACGCCGGGATGTGGGCGGCCTCCCGGGGCCCGATGGTGATCTTCCATTCCGGGAGCTCGTCCTCGAGCTCGCCGCTGATCGTCGCCGAGTAGCCCGGTATCACCAGGGAGCGGTGGGACACCTTCTCCGCGATGCCGCTCTTCTTCACGAAGGCCCCGATGGTGTCGGCGACGAACTTGCCCGCGGCCCAGGCCGTGAGCACGCTCAGGCCCTCCACGTCCATTATCAGGAGCCAGGCGGGCTGGCGGCTCCCCTCGATCTCCCCGGAGACGATGAAGTAGGTGAGCGAGAAGTTCGTGGTGATCAGCACCGGGGAGTTCTCGTTCGGGTTGTTGATCGGGTAGATCCCCTGTTCCGTGGCCATGGGGCGCTGGGGGTCCGTGAAGATGTTCATCCGCTCCACCAGGAGGGGGAAGAGGCTTTCCCCCACGAGGTCGGAGAGCACGACGATGCCCGCGTACTTGGCGATGAAGACCGAGGCGATGAGGGTCTCTTCCATTATATCATCCGTCATTTCGCAGGGGAAGACGATGGTGGGGTAGCCCAGGGGGCGGAAGGAGGCCTTCACCGCCGAGCGGCGGATCGCCACCTGGTCCTCCAAGGCCTGCTTCACCGTCCGTGCCCCGGAGTCGATGACGATCTCCTTCACGCCCATGGCGGAGAGCTTCCCGGTGAGTTCGATCACCTCGTCGAGGTTCGCGCCCTTCACCGCCACGGGGCACTTGTGGTCCAGGGCGAGCTTTCCCACGGCCTCGGCGTTCGCCGCCGTGGCGGCGTACACGAGGGGTTTGCCCTGGGCCGTGGCCTCGAGGCCCGCCGCGAGTACCGCCGGGTCTTCGCTCATGAGAATCAGCCCCGCCTTCACGGCGCCGGCGGCCTTTTCGACAAGGGCCCTGAAGGCGGCGGCGTCGCCCTTCTCCGATTTCACCGCCACCAGGTCAGCGGCGAGCTCCACGCCCACGCGGTTGTAGCGGAGGGCGTTAAAGGCGGCCAGGCGCCGGTCGACCTCTTCGGCGGCCATGGCGTCGGTGACCAGGAGGGCGATTCCCGTGGGGCTCACGAAGGTCTTCTCGTGGCGGAAGAGCACGGTCTCGCCGCCCGTCCTGAAAGGGCCGATCGCCACCGGCAGGACCGGGGGCGCCGAGGCCGACTCGAGCTTCGCCTTCGATTCCTCGGACACGTGGGGACACTTCGCGAGCTCCGCCTGGCCCGCCGCGAGCTTCATCGCGAAGGCGAGGCAGGTGGGGACCCCGCAGTCCCCGCAGTTGGTCTGCGGCAGCAGCTTGTAGATTTCGATTCCGGTCAGCGCCATGTCGGTTCTCCTGGTGTAATAATCTTAAAACAACGGCTCCATCGTCAACGCCGGGTGGCCCTTCTCCGTGAGGAAGGCGAGGATCTCCTCCTCCGTGACGCCCACGGTCTCGTCGGCGATCTTCTCGAGGAGGTCCGGCTCGCCGATCTCGGCGGCGCGCTCGTTGAAGCGCCCGCGGATCTCCTCTTTGAGCGACCGGGGCATCCAGACGAGGCGCCGGATCCCGCCTTCGGCCATCAGGAATTTCTTGCTCGTGATGTAGTACTTGCTGTGCCCCACGAAGCCCGGGGTGATGTTGCCGCCCCCCACCATGCCCGCCAGGGTGGTGAACTTCATTCCCGAGGGCGTCATCGAGGCGGTGTCGCGGTCCACGGTCATCACGCCGTTGCAGAGGGGCAGGATCGCGGCGATGCACTCGAAGCAGCCGCAGGAGGTCATGGGATTGCGCATGATGCTGTAGGCGTCCACGGTGGTGACGGTGCCCCGCGAGGCCTTCGCCACGAAGTCGTCCACGCCCTGCCAGCGGCCGTACTTCGCGTCCAGGACCCGGCCCTTGGGCACCGGCTGGTTCGGCCCCGTGGGGTTGATCTCGAAGGAGGCCTTGCAGTCGAGCCAGTTGTAGGCGCCGCAGAGGCCGGTGCGCTCCGGCGTGACCACGCAGACGTGGTTCGGCGCGAAGGACTGGCAGAGGAGGCAGGAGTAGAAGGGGTCCGTGTCCTCGTCGGTCATGCCGGCGATCCGCTCGTCCCGGGCGCGGTAGATGGACCGGGCCTCTTCAAGGACCTGGCGCACCTTCTCCTCCTCCGTGTAGACGGTGACCTGGGCCTTGTCGAATATCGATCCGAAATCCTGGTGGAGCTTGCTGTGGAGGATGCTGCCCAGGTGGGCCATGCGGAACCCCTTGTCCACGGCCTGTTTGCTCACGCGGAGCCAGGCGATGTCACGCTGGCCGATGTGCATGATTCCCTGGGCGTAGTTGATGAGATGGTGGATCTGGCGCTCCAGGATCGGCTCGAAATCGGGCTGCATCTTCCGCCCCGCCACCTCGACGCGGATCGCCAGGGGGAGGGTGCTTCCCGGGGGCACGTCGGTGATCTCGGGACCCACGACCTCGATTTTATTGTCCGTGATGGCGTTCATCTCCCCCGACACCACGAGCTCCACGGCGGGGGTCCGCCCGCCGCCGCACTCGAGGTAGATGTCGTCGCCCCGCACCCGCTCGCCCTCGAAGGCGGGCCCGTAGGCCACGGGGACGGGGACCTTCGACACCGACACCTTGAGGCCCCGGACCTCCACGGCGCGGGAGACGATCTCATCATGGGGAACGTTGGACACCACGTGCTCGTAGGTGCAGATCCCCGAGGGGAGTATCTGGGGCGTCGGGGTATCGGTGATCACGGGGAAGCCGTAGTTGATGCACCCCGCGCCGTTGGCGTACCACTCGTCGCTCACGAAGCCGAAGGTGATGCCGAAGGCGAAGACCCGATCCTTGTTGTAGATGAGGATCTTCCGGTAGTCCCCCGGCTCGATCCCGCCGAAGGACATGGCGGCGCGGGTGGCGAAGCCGATGGAGAAGACCGTGGCGGAGACGTCGGCGCCGAAGGGCACCAGGCGCGTGGGCCACCCGATCTGGACGCCCTGGCTGACCAGCTGCTCCGACATGGTCCGGCCCTCCGTGGCGGCGCTCATGAACACGTAAAGATTTTTCTCCTGGAGTTCCAGGGCGATCTTCGCCGCCGCCGCGGGGTCCTCCGGGGCGCCCAGCATGGCGGCGAAGCCCGGGGCCGTGCCGTCCACGAATTCCACGCCCCGCTTTCGGAGGATGACGTCGTCCGCGGCGCCGAGCCATAGCGTTTCCTCCGTGGGGTCCTCCCCGGCGGCGTAGGCCGAGGGGTTGTCGATGTACCTGATCGCCTCGATAAGCTCCTCGGCGAAGAAGGTCGCCATGCCCGCGTCGAGGGCGGGGCCCAGGAAGGGGAGGTGGTGGTTCTCCCGGACGGGCGGGGGAAGAAGATTTCTGCTCACCCGGATCACGTGCTCCATGTCCGCGAGCTTCTGCACCTTGAAGCCCAGGATGCCGTAGATCACGGGGAGGTAGTACCCGGTATTCGGGAAGTCCACCTCCATGGAGGGGCCGTAGGCGTCAATGGCCCGCTTCACTTCCTTCTCGGCGCGGTCGACGATGGAATGGGCCCCCCGTATGGCCGCTGATGCTATTATCTTGGACACGGTACCGCTCCTCGTCTCGTTGTGTCTGGGGAGAGCATTACGCCAGCTCCCGCCGGTCCGCCATGTCGAAGAGGATGCGCTCCCGGGCCTTGTCGATCCCCAGGTCCTTCCTCTTCCTGTCGATGTGGGCGATCATCTTCCTCGCCATCTCCTTCGGGTCCGCGGCGAAGTCCCATCGTCCCCCGTAGGTTTCCTCCATTTCCTCGAAGAGGTGCTTCGTGAGCTCCGGGCTTCCCGAGGCGGGCCAGGTCACGCCGAAGACGGTGTAGACCCCCGAGGCCACGAAGTAGTGGCCGATGGACACGGCCTTCTCGCTCATCCACTCCGGGGCGGCCCCGGCGGCGGGGAGGTCGCTGATGTCCTCCCCCAGGCCGCCGTCCCTCACCACGGCCGTGGCGGCGATGAGGATGCGGCTGTTATCCACGCAGGAGCCCATGTGGAGTACCGGGGGCATGCCCACGGCCTCGCACACCTCGGCGAGGCCGGGCCCGGCGTGGTCCCGCGCCGCCTCGGGGGTCAGGAGGCCCTCCTTGCCGCAGGCGATGGCGGAGCACCCCGTGGTAAGGACCAGGACGTCGTTCCTGATGAGCTCCTTGATAAGGGTCAGGGTGTTGCCGTCAAGGACCGTGCGGGCGTTGTTGCATCCCACCACGCCGGCGATTCCGCGGATGCGCCCGTTGATGATGTTGTCGTTCAGGGGGCGGTAGGAGGCGCGGAAGGAGCCGCCGAGCATGTAGTTGATGGTCTCGTGGCTGAAGCCGGCGATCATCGGCGCCTTCGATTTCGGTACCAGGACCTCTCCCTTCCGGGCGGTGAAGTTTTCCACGGCGGCCCGCACGATGGCCCGGGCGCCGTTCAGGGCGTCGTCTTCGTGGAACTCCATGCGCGTGGAGCCGGTGATGTCGGCCTTCGGGCTCGTGGTGATGAGCTTCGTGTGGTAGCAGGCGGCGACGTCGGCCAGGGACTGCATCACGCACTGCACGTCCACCACCATGGCCTCAACGGCGCCGGTGACGATGGCGAGCTCCTGCTGGAGGAAGTTCCCGGCGATGGGGATGCCGTGGCGCATCAGCACCTCGTTGGCCGTGCAGCAGATCCCGGCGACGTTGATCCCCGCCGCGCCCTTCGAGCGGGCCAGGTCGAGGAGCTCCGGGTCCCGCGAGGCGATGACGATCATCTCCGAGAGGAGCGGCTCGTGGCCGTGGACCACGAGGTTTACCTGGTCCTCTTTCAGGACGCCCAGGTTGACCTCGGAGTAGAGGGGCACGGGGGTGCCGAAGAGGATGTCCTGGAGGTCCGTGGCGAGCATCGACCCCCCCCATCCGTCGGCCAGGGCGGCCCGGGTCCCCTGCCTGATGAGGCTCCGGTGGTCCTGGTCCACCCCCATGTGGGTGCGGTGCATCACCTCCACGACCTCGCGGTCGATGCCGCGGGGCACCACGCCCTCGGCGCGCCAGATCTCCTGGCGGCGCTTCGGCGCCTTCTTCACGTAGTGGAGCTCGCCCTCCTGCTGGCCGAACTGCGCCAGGGCGGCCTCGCCGACCTCGATGGCGATCTCCCGTATCTCCTTTTTCTCGACGTCGATCCCGAAATCGAGGGCCAGGGCCAGGAGCTTCTGCTCGTCCTTGACCCCGTAGCCGGGGATCTCGCCCCGGGCCGCGGCCAGGAATGTCTGGGCCACGCCGCGGCCATGGTCCGAGTGGGCCGCGGCGCCGCCGGCGATCATCCGGATAAAATTACGCGCTGAGATGGTTTCCGCCGTGGCGCCGCAGAGGCCCGCCTTGCGCTCGGCCCCTTCTTTCTTCGGCGCCGGCACGCGGCAGGGGCCCATGGCGCAGTTCTTGCAGCAGTCACCGGCCGCCCCGATGGGGCAGGGCTTCATGTCCGCCGCCCGGGCGAAGACGGTGTCGACCTCGTCCCGCGTGACCTTTTCGTATATCTCCTGCGACGCGCGGTCGCTGAAAAGTTTCTTTCCTTCCGTCATGTTGTGCTCCTTGTATATGACTCCACCCCCCCCGGGGGCGAGGTCCTTCTTACATCAGATTATCGATCATCCCCTTCACCAGCTTCGCCGATTCCGGGTGGCGAAGAATGAGGACGTCCGCCCCCGCGACGAGGAGGCTCATGGCCGTCACGGCTTCCATCAGGATGCCGCGCCGCTTCGCGTCACCCATGGCGGGCTCCTCTTCCGGGGATATCTTCGCTTCCTTCACCTTCCATACCTCGAGCCCCACGTTGCAGATCACCGGGTGCTGGAGCTTGTCGTCCTCCTGGACCAGGGCCGCCATCCGGTCCCGCTCCATCACGGAGTAGGTGTACTCCAGGCCGTACCCCAGGGGGCCCGTCGTGGGGTCCATGAGTATCTTCTCCGCCGGGACCCCCAGGTTCCCGAGGAGGATGTTGAGCTGCTTCGCCAGGTTCACGTCGATGGGGGAGGAGGCGACGACGAGGTGCCGATAGGCCAGGGCCCCGGCGCCGATCTGGCGGTAGTCGCCCTCCTCCACGGGTCCCAGGGCGAGGTTCTTCCCCTCGCACTCCTCGGCCATGATCCGGAGGAACTCCGTGTCCTTTTCATGGCTCGCCACGCCCCAGAGGATCACCGGGACGTCGACGGCGGCGATGACCTTTTTCGCGACATCCGCGGCGTCCCGGGCGCTCCGGTCCATGCCGTTCGGGTCGATGCTCGTCACCTGGAGGGCGATCAGCTCTGCGCCGTAGGTCTCGACGTTTTTCCGCGCCCACGCCGCGGGATCGTCCAGGACGTCGCGGAAGGGCTCAAGGGCCGCCTCGGGCCACTCCTCCGGGGCGTGGTCCGGCACGTCCATGGCGATGCGCGGGCGGTGGGGCATGGCGCCCTCGAAGAGATGGAAGGGATAGGCCGTGGCGCCCCCCACGGTGAGGGCCTTCGGCCCGTCGCCAAGGGTCACCTCCCTGATCGCGCCGGTGTAGTTTATTTTCGGTATATCGTATGCCATGATGTCTCTCCTGTGTGTGATCTAATCCCCCCGGCGCCCTGAATCGCAACCCCTGCATGAACAGGGTAACGCGCCACCCCCCTTGCTAAGGGGGGTCGGGGGGGATTCATCGCTACGTACTATCGTTTCTTCTCGCTCCCGTACCACTCCTGCGAGTACCAGTAGCGCTCTCCGTTTTTCAGGTAGCGGAGCATCTCCTCTTTTGTCGCGAAGTGCCCGCGCCAGCCCTTCTGCTCCCCCACGCCGGCCGTCTCAGGCGTGCCGGCTTCGTAGGTCTTGTCGAGGACCTCCACTCTTTTTCCGGTATAGTCTTCTTTCTCGATCGTGTGGTATGCCATGATAGCCTCTTGTCTTACGGGAAATCCCTCAGTCAAGCTCCATGCCCGCGGAGAGCTTCGCGGCGCGAAGGGTGTTGCGCATCAGCATGGTGATAGTCATGGGCCCCACGCCGCCGGGCACGGGGGTGATGGCCGATGCCTTCTCCTTCACTCCCTCGAAGTCGACGTCGCCCCGAAGGATCGCCTTGCCCTCCGCCGTGGTGCCCACGCGGTTCACCCCGACGTCGATGACCACGGCGCCTTCCTTCACCATGTCGGCGGTCACGGCTGCGGGGACGCCGGCGGCGGCGATCAGGATGTCCCCCCGCAGGGTGTGCTCCTTCAGGTTTTTCGTCCGGGTGTGACACACGGTCACCGTGGCGTTGGCGTTCTTTTTCTTCTGGACCAGCATCATGGCGATCGGCTTGCCCACCAGGTTGCTCCGCCCCACGACGACCACCTCGGCCCCCTCGATGGGCGTGCCGGAGCGGACCAGGAGTTCCTGGATGCCGTAGGGGGTGCAGGGATAGAACCGCGCGTCGCCGATCATGAGCCTGCCCACGTTGACAGGGTGGAACCCGTCCACGTCCTTGTCAGGGTCGATGGCGTAGAGGACCCGGTGCTCGTTGATCTGTTTCGGCAGGGGAAGCTGGACCAGGATGCCGTGGATGGCGGGATCACTGTTGTAGCCGCGGATGACCTCGAGGAGGGCCTCCTCGCCGATGTCCGCCTGAAGGTTCTCCTGCACCGAGTGGAAGCCCAGGTCGCGGGCGGTCTTCTGCTTGCCCGTGACGTAGCTCACGGAGGCGGGGTCCTCCCCCACCAGGATGGTCACGAGGCCCGGGGTGATGCCGTGGCGCGTCTTCAGAACGGCCGCCTCGGCCCTGATCTCCTCCCGGATGATGCCGGCGACCTCCTTGCCGCTGATTATTCTTGCCGTCATTGTTCCTCCCGATTAATTGGCAGGTACAGGATTATGCCGTATGGATCAAATAATATTTCCTTAATAACGAAAAAATAACGAAAAAAATCGCCGCGACCCGGGTCCCGCCGCTCAGAGAAGCCGTTCCGCGATCTCCTCGAAGCGGGCCACTGTTTTCGAAGAATCGGGGAGGTCCGTCAGGGGAACCCTCCGGATCTCCGACTCCTCGATCTCCGGGTCCATCACCGTGTGTCCGAGGAAGGGTATCCCCGTTTCCTCTATTCCCGCCACGAAGCGTTCGCCCAGGTGTTCCGGCGCCCGGTTCACCAGGAGAAACCGCTTTCCCACGTCGATGCCGAGCTGGTCCACCATCGCGGAGAGGATCGTCACGGTCTTCAGGCCCTTAAGGGAGTAGTTCGAACAGAAGACGAGCGAGTCGATCCGCGCCGCGGTCTTCCTGCTGAAGTGCTCCATTCCCGCCTCGTTGTCCACCACCACGTAGGGGTAGTTCCCGGTCAGGGCGCCGAAGTAGTCCCGGAGCATGGCGTTGGCCGCGCAGTAGCATCCGGGGCCCTCGGGCACCCCCATCACCAGCATGTCCACGTCCTTCCCCTCGTCGATGAGCCGGTGAAGCACCGTGTCCAGGTAGGCGCGCTTCGTCATCCCCGGGGGAAGCGCGGCCCTGTCCCGGAAAAAATCGGAAAGGGCCGAGCCGATGCTCTCCCGCACGGCGCGGCCCAGGGAGTCGGCGAGGTTGGCGTTCGGGTCCGCGTCGATGGCGAGGACCGGGCCGAGGCCCCGCTTCACGATGGACCTGACGATGAGGGCCGCCGCCGTCGTTTTCCCCGTTCCCCCCTTTCCCGCCACTGCGATGATCTTACCCATTTCGGTTCCCTCCGTTCCCGCATCTTCCGTAGCGCCCCTCGACACTCGGGAAGTTCCGCGTCTCGGTGTGGGGAAAGAAAAGGGCGGCGACGTAGTGGTCCATGAAGGACCGGTTGTCGCTCAGTTCGACGTTCGTCATGGCCGCGGCGACGCGGTCAGCCTCCTCGAGCATTTCCCCCGAGAGGGCGCAGAGCCTCGCCCCGGCGAGGGACCCGTTCCCCACGAAGCTGAAGCGCTCCAGGGGGATATCGGGGAAGAGGCCCACGACGATCGACTTTTCGATATCGAGGTATCCGCCGAAGGCCCCGGCGACAATGATCTGGCCCAGGTCTCCGCGGCCGAGCCCCACGCTCTCCAAAAGGGTCATGTACCCCGCGTAAAGGGCGCCCTTGGCCCGCATGAAGTTGTCGATGTCCGCCTCGGTGATGACGATGTCGCCGTCGATACCGCTCCGCTCCGCCTCGACCAGGAGGTATTCCATGCCGTCTTTTCCCGGGCGCAGGCGGGGGGAGGTTTCGTCCGGGCGGAATTTGCCGTTCGGCTCCAGGACGCCGCACTCCAGGAGCTCCGCCACGATGTTGATGATGCCGGATCCGCAGATCCCCTTTGGTTTCTCGTTGCCCATGGTGAAGACCACGGTCTCCCCCGTGGCGGGATCGATGCGCAGCTCCTCTATGGCGCCGAAGGTGGCGCGCATGCCGTGGCGGATCCCCCCTCCCTCGAAGGCGGGCCCGGCGGAGCAGGAGGCGGTCATCATCCATTCGCCGTTTCCCAGGACGATCTCCCCGTTGGTACCGATGTCGATGAAGAGAACGAGGTCGGCGCGCCGGTTGATTCCCGTGGCCAGCACCCCGGCGGTGATGTCGCCGCCGACGTAGCTCGCCACCATGGGGAGGGCGCGGAGCCGGGCGTGGTCCCCGAGATCGATGCCGAGGTCGGCGGCCCCCAGGAAGGGGACGCGGTTGAGCGCCGGGGCGTAGGGCGCGGCGCGGAGGTGCCGGGTCTCGATGCCGAGGAGAAGATGGATCATGACGGTGTTTCCCGCCGCGGTGACCAGGGAGACGTCGGAGCGGTCGGCTCCGGAACGTTGCAGTAGTTCATTGATAACACCGTTGAGGGAGGCGACGACGGCCTTTCGGAGCGCTTCCCGTCCCTCCGGCTTCCGCGCGTGGTCCATCCGGGTAATGACGTCGTCCCCGAGGCCGATCTGGCCGTTGTAGTCCGTGGCGGCGGCGATGGTTTCACCCGTGACGATGTCCAGGAGTTCGGCGCAGATGGTCGTGGTGCCCACGTCGACGGCCACGGCGAGATTGCGCGGGGCGGTGTCCCCCGGTTCGACGCGGATGATCCGCGTTACTCCCGGAGACTCGTGGAGCAGGGTAACGGTGGTCGTCCAGTTCCCCTCGCGTAGCGCCCAGGGGAGTTGCCGGAGGGCTTCAAGGTCCGCGACGACCGATTCAGCGTCCATGCACTGCTTCATGGCGCGGACAAGGCGGGTGAAATCCGCGGCGTTGTCCTCCAGGGTGGGGGGATCAAGGGAAAGGGCGCGCTTTTCCACGGGGGGCCTTCGCGTCTCGGGAGGGATGAGGGCCTTCAGGGGCGCCGCGAGACGGCCCGTGGCCCCGGTAACCCGGTCCCGGTCCAGGGCGCCCCGGTGGAGCCGCGATTCCGGCGGGACTTCCACCTCGACGGAGGTCTCGGCGTGGCTCATGCAGGCCAGGCGGTAGCCCCGCTCGTAGTCGTTCATTCCGATGCGGGATTTATCGTGGTCCCTCGTGCGGCCGCTTTTAAGGAGAACACGGCATTTGCCGCAGGTGCCCTGGCCGCCGCAGGAGGAGTTGACATGTATCCCCGCGGCATGGGCCGCCCGGAGGAGGTTTTCTCCCTCTTCGGCCGTTACGGTAACCCCGTCGGGGAGGAATGTGATGATGATCTCTGCCATGTTCCGGTCTTTCCCTGCGCGGCATTCACTTCCGATAGTTATCGGTACATTATACCCAGCGCTCTGTTTCGGCGGCCCTGCGACCGATAGTTATCGGTCGCAGGGGTCAGAGTAGCAGTTAAATACGATAGTTATCGTTTGTCAAACGCCTTCCCATCAGCGGATCAGATGCCATCTTGGACCCGGCAACTATATTACTATATCAAGATATATTGATATAGTAATTAAAATTCGCCCGCCTGTCAAGATTAATTTCTTCCCCGGGGAGATTAATCAGAAAACGCCCACGACCTTACGCCGCTCCAGGTCCACATCAATGCGCCGGAAGGCGGGGTCCGATGCGGTCCCGGGCATCAGGCTGATGGCGCCGGCCACGGGGACCACGAAGCCCGCGCCATGGTAGACGAGGATGTCCCGCACCGGGAGGAGCCAGCCCGACGGCGCACCCTTCAGGTTCGGGTCGTGGGAGAGGGAGAGGTGCGTCTTCACCATGCAGGTGGCGAGCCTGGCGAGGGCCGGGTCCTTCTCGATGGCATCGAGCTTCGCCTCGGCGTCGGGAAGGTACTTGACGCCGGCCGCGCCATAGACCTCCCGGGCGATGGTTTCGATACGTTTCGACAGTGGCGTGTCGAGGTCGTAGAGGAATGAGAAATTGTTCTCGTCGTTGCACGCGTCGATGACCGCGTCGGAGAGCTCCAGGGCCCCCTCGCCTCCCTTCAGCCAGTGGCGGGACACGGCCACGCGCGCCCCGGCGGACTCGGCCTGGCGGCGGACCTCCGCGATCTCCGCCGCCGTGTCGGTCAGGAAGGGGTTGATGCAGACCACGGGGCTTATCCCGGCCTTCTTCACGGTCTCGATGTGGCGGACCAGGTTCGCGCAGCCGTGCTCCACCATGCCCACGTTCTCCTCGAAATATACGGGGTCGATCGGCTGGCCCGGCGGCACCGGGGGGCCGCCGCCGTGGCTCTTCAGGGCGCGCACCGTCGCCACGATGACGGCGCAGTGGGGCCGGAGTCCGCTGATGCGGCACTTCAGGTTCCAGAACTTCTCGAAGCCGATATCGGCACCGAAGCCGCTCTCCGTGACGTGGTAGTCGGCGAGCTTCAGGGCCAGCGTGTCCGCGGCGATTGAGGACTGGCCGATGGCGATGTTTGCGAAGGGCCCGGCGTGGACGAAGAGGGGCTGGCCCTCCAGGGTCTGGAGGAGGTTCGGCTTCAGAGTGTTGAACATCCAGGCGGTCATGGCGCCGTCGACCTCGAGGTCCGCCGTGGTGATCGGCGCGCCGTCCTTGCTTCGGGCCATGACGATCTTCCCGATCCGCTCCCGCATGTCCGCCATGGAGGAGGAGACCGCCAGGATCGCCATGAGCTCCGAGCTGGCGGTTATCTGGAACTTCGATTCCATGAGGAAGCCGTCCGTGGGCCCCCCGAGGCCGATGACGATCTTCCTGAGGGACTGGGCGCAGAAGTCGATCACCCATCCCTTCTCGATGCTCCGCGGCTCGATGTCGAGGCGCCGAAGGCCTTTCTTCGCCAGCATGGCGTCGTCGTAGTTGAACTCGTGCTGCATCCTCGCCGTGAGGGCCACCATGGAGAGGTTGTGGGCGTTCATGATGTCGTTGTTGTCCCCCGTGAGGCCGAAGGAGAATGGGATGAGGGGGATGCACTGGGCGAGGCCGCCCCCGGCGGCGCTTCCCTTTATGTTCATCGTGGGGCCGCCCGAGGGCTGGCGGATCGCCCCCGTGGCGCGCACGCCCCGCTTCCCCAGGCCCTGGAGGAGGCCGATGGTGGCGGTGCTCTTTCCCTCCCCCAGGGGGGTGGGGGTGATGGCCGTCACGTCGATGTACTTTCCGTCGGGCCTGTCCTTCATCCGCTCAAGGACCGGCTCGAAGTCGATCTTTCCGTAGTAATGGCTGTTGGGCAGGAGCTCTTCGTTCCGGATGCCGAGCTCGTCGGCGAGCTGGTACACGGTCTTCATGCTCTTCTCGAATTCCTCGGCGATCTGCCAGTCGGCAAGTTTTGTCGGGTCCGGTTCAACCACGGCGCGTCTCCTCTTCGGCACTCTGGCCCGACAATCGGGGAGGCCCGGGAATTGCGCAAGAATTTTTTTGGGGGTATCCCGCATTGATCGCGGGGATGAAATCGCTTGACGGGGGCGATACAATGATATATATTGATATATATCTTTGTTGCGGAGAAGCGCGTTGGAATCGAGGGCGAAGTTATTTAAAAACGGCCGTTCCCAGGCGGTGCGTCTGCACCGGGAGTTCCGGTTCGAAGGGGACGAGGTAAAAATCTCGAAAGAAGGGAGAAAGGTCATCCTTGAGCCCGTGGAGAACCTGGAGTGGCCCAGGGGTTTCTGGAAACATTTCAGGGAAGACAAGGACTTCGTTACGCCCCGGCCCCTCCCCGGCGCTTCATTTGACCTGGATGGCTGACGTGCGCTATCTTCTTGATACGAATATCGTCAGCTACTGGATGCGCGGGAACCGGAGCGTTCTGGAAAGGCTTGCCGCAATGCATCCGAGGGATCTCGCGATTGCGGCGATTACCCTCGCCGAGATTCATTACGGTATCGAAAAGTCACCCCAGAAAAAGGCGGAACGCCGGAGCAGGATTAGACGGATAACGGAACAGATCGGCTTGGTCCCCTTTGACAGGGAGGCAGCGCTTCATTATTCCGCCATACGGGTAATCCTTGAAAAGAAAGGGACCCCGATCAGCGAGCGGGACCTTCAAATCGTCGCCATTGCCCGGTCACGGGGCATGCGCCTGGTAACGCATAACGTGAAGGAGTTTGCGCGGATCCCCGATCTGCCGGTTGAGGACTGGCATGATGGGTAAGAACAGGACCCCTGCGTACCTTCGTCTGAATCGGGGTGCGCTTTTTTCAGTTGCATTCGCCGCTGCCGTCGCGTTGCTCTTCGCCGCGGCCTGCGGGCCGCGCGCCTCCTCGGGCGACGGGAAGGAGCCCCGGTCCGCGAAACTTCCCCTGGTCTATTCCGATTGCTACAACATCAGTTTCATGGGCCTCCAGAAGTTTCACCCCTTCGATTCGGAAAAATACCGGAGGATCCACGGGTACCTGACGAAGAAGGCGGGGATTCCCCGGGGGGCCTTCCACGAGCCGGAACCCGTCGCCGATGCCGACCTCCTCGCCGTGCATTCTCCGGAGTACCTCGAGTCGTTGAACGATTCGGCGACCGTGGCCCGCGTCGCGGAAATGCCGATGCTGAGGCATTTCCCGAACCGCATCCTCGGGAACAATCTTCTCCTGCCGATGCGCTACGGCGCGGGGGGCACGGTTCTCGGCGCGCGCCTGGCCCTCGCGCACGGCTGGGCGATCAATCTTTCCGGCGGCTATCACCACGCGAAGCGGGACGGCGGCGAAGGCTTCTGCTTCTACGCGGATATACCCCTGGCGCTTCAGCTCCTCTGGAAGACACGGCGTGACCTCCGTGTCCTCATCATCGACCTTGATGCCCACCAGGGGAACGGGTTCGCCTCCGTCCTGAAGGATGACCCCCGGGTCTACATCCTCGACGTGTATAACAGGGACGTGTATCCCGGGGACGCCGACGCCATGCGCTACATCGACACGGACCTCCCGATCCCCTCGGGGACCGGTGACGCGGAGTACCTGGAGGTCCTCTCCCGCGCCCTTCCGCGGGCTTTCGGGGAATCAAGGCCCGACCTGGTGATCTATAACGCCGGGGTGGATATCCTCGCGGGGGATCCCCTGGGGCGGCTCGGGGTCTCCGGTGAGGGGATCATAAGGCGGGACGAGATGGTCTTTTCAACCGCGGTACAAAACAGGGTTCCGATCCTGATGGTCCTCTCGGGTGGTTATACCAGGGGTTCAGGTACGGTTGCCGGGCGGTCCATCGAGAATGTATTGAGGAAGGTCCTCGGGGTGCTGCCCTAGCGTGCTTGTTGTCCCTCCCTCGTGACGGCGATTGCCGCCACTCCGAAGCCCACGCACCAGGCGTTGATGAATCCGTTCAGGGCAAGGTCCAGGGCCGAGAGGGCGTAGATGCCGTTCTGGATGTTGAAGCTGAAGTCGAGGATCCCGAGAAAGATGAGGGCCCCCGCCGAGGCGTGGGTGAGGAGGCGCCCCGGGCCCCGTCCCCGGAGAAGGGAGACGCCCGCCCATGCCATCACGCAGGCGAGGATCCCGTCCGGAAGGGGGAAGGCCCGCTCGTAGGCCATGTAGCAGGAGGGGGCGTTCTCCGGGGCGAGGCCCACGGTGAAGAAGCCGATCCAGAAAAGGGCGAGCCCCGCGGCGGTGACGAGTTGAAGAACGGCGACGGTCCGCATGCCACGGTTACTGTTCATAATGCAACTCCTTGTTATGTGATACTGGCGCGATTCACTTTGACTTGAGGGTGCTCCGGTCAAGGGTCCTCAGCCACGCCATTGTTCCCGCCATCCCCTCCCGGTAGGAGACGCGGGGTACCCAGCCGAGATCGCGACGCGCCTTCTCTATCGAGAAGCGGAGGCGAGACCCAAGGTTCTTGACAATGTAGGTCGTGAGGAGAGGGCGGGCGCGTATCCGGAGCATGTTCCAGGCGGACTCCATCAGGACGGCGGCGGCGTACGCCAGGCCGTAGGGGATGTGGGTCGTCACGGCGGGCACCCCGAGGGCCCCGGCGATCTCGGCGCAGAAATCCTGGAGCGTGACCGACTCCCCGTCGTGGGCGATGTAGCCGTTCCCCACGGCGCGGGGGTCCTCCGAGATGACCATCATGAGGTCCACGAGGTTCCGTACGTAGGTGGGCCACACCAGGACGTCCCTGCGCCAGAACATCAGGTCCCGCTTGATGACGGCGTCGGCAAGGTCCGGGACGAAGGTGCGGTCCCGCTCCCCGTAGACCCAGCAGGGGTAGACGATGGCCACGGGGAGCCCCTCGTCCCGGTGGTAGCGCCGCACTATTTCCTCGGCCTTTATCTTGAAATCGGGATAGGGTTCCCCCCATGGGCGGAAGGGAAAGGTTTCATCCATGACCTCGGACTCGTCGAGGCCGAAGACGTCGTTGGTGCTGATGTCAACGAGGCGCGACACCCCCGCCTCCAGGGCGGCGCGGCAGATGTTCTCGGCGCCTCCGAGGGTGACCTCGCGGAAGAGGCGCCGGGGCGCCCAGTCGGTCACCAGGGCCGCGGCATGGAAGATGACGTCGGAGCCCTCGGCGGCATTCCTCACGGCGGAATAATCGGTGATGGAGCCGCGGCGGACCTCCACCCCCCTTACCGCCAGGGCCTGGCCGGCCGGATCATCCGGAAGGACCAGGGCGCGCACCCGGTCCCCCCTTTCGAGACACGCGTCGGTGACATGGCTTCCTATGAATCCCGTGGCGCCGGTGATGAGTACCTTTCGCATGACGTCTCACCGGCCTAGAGCTCGGCCATCCATCCCTTGCCCTGCGCGGCCACGCCCTTTCTCATGGCGGAGAGAAAGCGGGACCGGAGGCGCTCTCCCATGAGGGCCCGTTTAACCGGGGGAATGCGGAGGAACCCCCCGATGAAGGCGCGCATGATGGCCTGGGTCACGCTCCCGGGGTCGTCGAAGATCTGGAAATGGAGGACGTCACGTTCAAGGGCGCCCAGGATCACTTTCTCGAAGACGTTCTCGGGATGGAGCACCCTCTGGGGCCGGGGATGGAGCTTGATCGCCTCGCGGCGGCACGCCAGGGCGCAGACGCCGCATCCCAGGCAGAAGGACTCGTCGATCACCGGGGTCATGGGGCGCTTCGACCCCGCGGTTTCCGCGGGCCGCATCTCGATGGCGTTGACCGGGCACTTTTTCGCGCAGAGCCCGCAGCCGTTGCACTTCCCCGGCTCCAGGGCGGCGATATAGTTGGACGTGGTCACGGCGCGGGCGTACCCGTACGTGCCGATGCCGGCCAGGGCGTTGCAGCAGCACTTGCAGCAGTGGCAGATGAAGGTCACGTTGTTCTTCACATTGTCCGCGCAGAAGACGAGGCCGAGCTCTCGGGAACGGGCGATATTCTCACGCATCTGGCTGCGGGAGACCTTCTTGGCCAGCTTGTTCCGTATCCAGTAGTCGGCTGCGTAGCCGAAGGTGGAGCAGGTGTCCAGGGGGTTTTTGCATTCCTTGGTGCCGTTGTGCTTCTTCTCATTGCGGCAGGAGCAGGTGCCGATGGCGAAGGTGTCGTGGGAATCGACGATGGCAGTCGCCTTTTCGTAATCGAGGACCTCCGTGACGGGCCCCGCCACGCTCCCCTCGTGGGGCAGGGCCCGGAGTAGGGATATGACCTGGCCGTCCCCGAAGTTGGCGCCGAAGAATTCGTCGTCAAGGTAATGATGGAAGAGGCGCGCCCAGGTCTTGTAATCCAGCTCGCCCCGGGTGCGCATCATGGTGAATTCGAAAATGCCGATGACCATGGGGGAGGGCATGTAGCGGTATTCGCCGCCGGCGAATATGTCGATCACGAGGCCCTTTACCGCCAGGGACTCGAGGAGTTTCCGTGTCGTTTTCTCGTCGCGCCCCGTCACGCGGGACACCCGTTTCAGGGTGGAGAGCCCGTAGGGCATTCTCGCGACGAGGTCCGCCTCGTCGGGGGTGTAGAGCACCTTGAGGATTTCATGGAGGGTCTCGTTGCGCGGCGCCCTGGTGCCCAGGGTGTCGATCTTCTCGCCCAGATCCAAATAGACTTCGCGCGGTCCCTGATGTTCCATGCCCCGTACCCCCCGGTGAAGTTCAGAGTATAGTATCGAGGTTTCCGTGTATGTCAATACAAATAGCGGCTCAATTCCGGAAATTGATCATGGGATAGCGCCGCGGAGACACCGAGGCACAGAGTCTGCTTTGCGTTTCGGGCATTATCTATTTATAAAATTTCATAACAGTTGAGAACCGTCATGAAATCGATCGGCAGAAGCTCTGAGTATCGTGATTCGATCTCCGTGTCTCCGTGCCTCAGTAGCCGTTTTTCTGTTCATCGACTCACGTTTTTACTCATCTCCGATCTTTTCTATGTCCCCCTCCCAGAGGTACTTCCTTGTCTCCGCCACGATGACACCGCTCAGGAGTATCAGGGCCGCGAGGTTCGGGAGGGCCATCAGCATGTTCATCATGTCCGCCATGTCCCAGACCAGGGGAAGTGAGACCACGGCCCCGGCCATGACCGCGAGGACCCAGAGGACGCGGTAGGGCACGATTGACCGCTTGCCGAAGAGGTATTCAATGGCGCGCTCGCCGTAGTAGGACCAGCCCAGGATCGTGGAGAAGACGAAGGTGAGGAGTCCCACGGTGAGGAGCACCGGCCCCACCACGGGAATCTCGCCGAAGGCGCGCTTCGTCATGGCCGCGCCGTTGATATCGCCGAAGTCCCCCGGGTGGAGGATAATGGTGCTCACCAGGACAAGTCCCGTGATGGCGCAGACCACGACGGTGTCCCAGAAGGTTCCCGTGGCCGATACCAGGGCCTGCTTTACCGGGTTCTTCGTCCGGGCCGCCGCGGCCACGATGGGGGCGGATCCCAGGCCCGCCTCGTTGGAGAAGAGGCCCCGGGCGATGCCGAACCGCGCCGCCGTCATCAGCGTGGCGCCGATGAAGCCGCCCCCGGCGGCCTGGGGGGTGAATGCGGACTTCACGATAAGGAAGAGGGCCGGGAGCACCGCCTCGCGGTTGAACCAGAGGATCACCAGGCAGCCGATGACGTAGAAGGCCGCCATGAAGGGAACGAGGAGGGTGCAGGCCCGTGCGATGGAGCGGACCCCCCCCAGGATGACGAGGGCCGTGGCCGTTGCCGCGACAAGGCCCGTGGCCCAGCCGGGAACCCCGTAGGATTCGCTCGCCAGGGAGGAGATCGCGTTGGCCTGGACCATGTTGCCGATGCCGAAGGCGGCCACGGCGGTGAAGGCGCAGAAGAGGACCGCGGGCCACTTCGCGCCGAGGCCCCGCTCCAGGGCGTACATCGGCCCCCCGAGCATGGTGCCGTCGGCGGTGGTGACGCGGTACTTGACCGCTAGGACCGCCTCGGCGTATTTCGTCGAGATGCCGAAGACCCCGGTGAGCCAGCACCAGAAGACGGCGCCGGGCCCCCCCAGGGCCACGGCCGTGGCAACCCCGACGATGTTCCCCGTGCCGATGGTGGCGGCCAGGGCCGTGGAGAGGGCGCCGAAGTGGGTCACGTCACCCTTGCCGTCGACGTCCTTCCGGAAGGAAAGCTTTATCCCCAGGCCGATG
>CAZKPR010000050.1:0-21811 GCA_964554685.1 uncultured Leptospirales bacterium
GCGGACCTCCCCTTCATCGCCAGGGAACAGGGGGCCTATATTATTGAAATGAATGAAGGGACCACCGGTCTCACCAATTATATTACCGACTGCTTTATCAAGGGGCCCCTGGAAAACACCCTGCAGTCCCTCGCGGCGGAGCTGGGGGAAAAGCGGTAGCGATCCCTCCCTCCGGCGGAGGTACGCCACGACGCCAATGAATCCACCCGGCCGTTCCTGCTCGACGGGGTATTCTCGATCATGACGCGAGTCGAGGGAGTCGGGATCCCGACAACCTCACACAATGAAAAAAACCGTTGACCTTATATCCATATATTTAAATATTGCAATATTACGATGCAGGTACCGGGATCCATGGATTTTCAGAAAACAAGCGGGATATTAAAGGCACTGGGGCATCCGATCCGCCTTGAGATAGTCCACAATCTCATGAAGGATGAATGCAACGTCAACAGCATGGTCGAAAGACTCGGGATACCGCAGTCAACGGTATCCCAGCACCTGCGGATACTGCAGGACAGGGGGATCATCCGGCCGCGCAAAGAGGGCGTGGTGACCTGTTACCGTGTCGTTGATGATAACGTGCGCGCCATCATCGCCCTGCTCAAGAAGTAAGGACCGCTAAGGCGCGCCATCGTAGAGGCAGCGCTCACCGCGCCGGGAAGACGCGCCGGATTCATTTCGCGCGCGGCGCGGGACGTTTCACGCCCGCCAGGCTCCGCTCCTGCCGGGCACCATCACCACCGAGGAGAATGCCATGTCTGAAAAAAAACGTATTATCGTGATCGGCGGCTCCGCCGCGGGACCCAAGGCGGCGGCGAAAGCCCGGCGCCTCGATGAACACGCCGAGATCATCATCATCCAGAAGGCGCCGGACCTCTCCATGGCCTCGTGCGGCTATCCCTACTACGTCGGGGGGTTTTTCGACGACCGGAACATGCTTCTCAGCACGGCCACGGGCGTGGTCCGCGACCCGAAGTTCTACCTGAACGCGAAGGGCATCGTCGCCAGGACGGAAACCGAGGCCATGAAGATCGACAGAAAGGCGAAGACCGTGACGGTGCGGGACCTGAAGAGCGGCAAAGATGAAAAGCTCCCCTACGACAAGCTCATCCTCACCACCGGGGCCGTTCCGAAGAAGCCCCCCATCCCGGGCGCGGATCTCGCCGGCATCACCACGCTTCAATCCATGCAGGACGCCGATTACCTCAGGAAGGTGCGCGACGACAGGCAGATTAAGAAAGCGGTCATCATCGGCGGGGGCCTCATCGGCATCGAGACCTGCGAGGCCCTGCAGCTCGCCGGTATCGAGATCACCGTGATCGAGATGCTCCCCCAGCTCCTCACCTTCCTTGACTGGGAGCTGGCCAAGCTCGTGGAGAACCACGTCCGCACCAAGAACGCAAACGTGATCACCGACAACGGGATCGCCGAGTTCCTCGGTGAAAACGGAAAACTCACGGGGGTCAAGCTCCAGAACGGCATCGAGCTCCCCTGCGAGCTCGCCGTGGTGGCCATCGGCGTGAGCCCCAACGTGAAGCTGGCGAAGGACGCGGGCATCGAGATCGGGGCCACGGGTGGCATCGTCGTTGACACCCACATGCGCACCGCTGACCCGGACATCTACGCCGCCGGGGACTGCGTCGAGTCGACCAACCTCATCACCGGCGCGAAGGTCCACGCCCCCTACGGCGACCTGGCCAACCTCCAGGGCCGCGTGGCCGGCGAGAACGCCGCCATCGGCGACTCCGTGACCTTCCCGGGCACCATCCAGACGGGTATCTGCAAGGTCTTCGATTTCGCGGCCGGCTCCACGGGCCTCTCGGAAAAGGCGGCCCGTGCCGCCGGCTTCACGGATATCGAGACCGTGATCAACGCCAGCCCGGACAAGCCCGGCTTCATGGAGGGCCTCCTCCTGGTGACCAAGCTCGTCGTGGAGAAAAAGACCGGCAGGATCCTGGGAGCGCAGTGCGCGGGGCCCGGCGACGTGAGCAAGCAGCTCGCCATATGGGCCATGGCCATCAGGAGCGGCCTTACCGTGGAGGAGATGGTGAACGCCGACCTCCCCTACGCGCCGCCCTTCTCCCTGGCGATCGACCACTCCATCGCCGCGGCGCACATCATGCAGAACAAGCTCAAGGGCCGCATGAAGGGGATATCCTGCTCCGAGGTAAAAAGCAAGATCGACGCCGGCGAAAAGCCCTTCCTTCTCGACACGCGGGGTCCCGACGAGTACGAGCTGATGCGCCTGGGCATCGGAGAGCGCCTTATTCCCCTGGGAGTTCTCCGCGCGCGCCTTAACGAGATGCCGTCGGACAAGAGCGCCGAGATCATCTGTTTCTGCAAGATATCCCTGCGGGGCTACGAGGCGGCCCGGATCCTGGAGGGTCGGGGATGGACCAACGTGAAGGTGATGGAGGGGGGCATCATGGCCTGGCCCTTCCCGAGGGAGAAATAGCGCCATGGGCCGGTACGGCGCGGAGCCGTGTAAAGAAAACACCGGGTAAAAAAATCGTTGCGGCGTCACGCATCCCGTGTAAAGTAGCACACTGACAGTTCATTGCACGGGGGACGGCGTGGCAAAGAAAAAGAAGGACGATGCGACCGGTCACGACAATGACGCGGCCATCACAAGGGACATCCGTTCCGGCCAGAAGTTCACCCTGGCCGGGGCGATAGGGCGCAAGGGAGGGACGCTTCTCAAGGGCGGCCCCGTCGTGCCGGAGCTCACCAGGGCCGTGACGGCGATCAACTCCTTCATCATGGAGAACCTGTCCGACACATCCGGGGCCCTGAGAAGCGTGCTCATCTCGATCGTGAAAGACGACATCGAGACCGTGAGCGCACACGTTGAAACGCCCCTGAAGGCCCTGGAGGTTATCCTGGACCGGTACAGCTCAAACGCGCACCTCCTCGAGGAGCTCGTCAGGCGCGTGGACTTCACCTGGGGAAAGATGAACCTGGAAAAGCCCCACTTCCAGAAGGAGGGCGAGGCCCCCCACCCCGATGATGAATACACGGTTGACTCGGTGAAGCAACAGCTCGAGGGATTGGCGATGCTCCTGAGAAAAAAGTCCCGGGGCCGCACGCGCTTCCAGAAGTAGGAGCCCGGGGACGATCTCACCGGGGAGATGACCGCGGCGCCCCAATCCTGGCGACCATGTCGCGGTATTCGTCCTTCGCAAGCTCACGGGAGAGAAGTTCGCAGGTGTCGGCAAAGTTCCCCATGCCCATGGTGACGTTGCCGCTCTTCAGGTAGAGATACTTCCCTTCCTCCCGGGCCTCGATACCCCTTGTTTTCAGGAACCTGAAAATCCCCTCCCTGGAACTGGAATATTCCTCGTTGAGTGCGGTGAAATTGGCGTCAATGGCGATGAAGGCCTTCCCGAATTCCACATTGTCCATGATGTCCCGGAATATCTCGGGATGCCTTTCTTCCGCGTAGATGAGGTACCTGAGAATGAAGAGCTTGAACTCGAGATGGGCGTAATAGGTGCCGTTCACCTGGTTAAAGAAGGCCCTCCAGAGCTGCAGGTCCTGGCGGGTCTGTTTTTTATAGAAGGGGAGGAGGTCAAGGGCAGTCCTGGTGCCATGGTAGTAGGCGTTCAGTTCGTCGAGAAGGCCGTACACCCCGTTCACCTGGGTCCCCATATTGCTCCGCGGGCTGTCGACATAGGTGGCGAACCGGAAGGTACGGATCCCCGGGGGAAAGGTGTGGGCCATCTCTTTGCTGGGAAACACCCGGGTGATCCTCACCAGGATATCCTCGTCGCCGCCGATATAGAAGGCGAGGCAGCGGTCCCCGGGATAGACGGCGATCTTTCGCTCAGGAGCGAGGTGGTACGCCATCCTTCCGGTGTACCCGTGGCACATCTCGTGCACGGTCACGTTGAGCCACGACGCCATTTCCGGCATGGCGGCGCCCCGCACGTAGGTCATGAAATCGGTCTTGCTCATCCGGAGACGCGAGCCGGCCATGCTGATATCCTCCGGGGCGCCGTCATAGGCCGTGACGATATGGTAGCCCGTGGGGGAATAGCTCTTCAGGGTGTCGAGAACCAGGCGGCGGGGAGACGGATCCGCGAGCAGTGACGCGGCGGCTACGCCCAGGGAGAGGAGCGCTCCGATAAAGGAGAGGTAGAATCGTTTGTTCACCGCGGCCTCCGGGAAAAAGACGGGCCCGCGACTTGTCCCGTCCTATTTATACCGGATTAATAATGATATGAATGACGGGAAAGCGTCCAGCACTTTTCCCGCGGCGCCGGATTCCCGGACCAGGGTAACACCTGCCCCGGGACTACAGGGCCTTGAGCAGCAGAATGTTCTAAAACGCCCAGGTTCCCGTAACGCTGAGGTCATCCAGGAGCACGTACTCCGAAGCGCCCTCGATTTCTCCCGCGCCGTAGACCCCGTGGGAAGCGGCCGCGACGTCATACAACTCCGAGCTATCTGGCGCCAGGACGGTCGAACCCGCCCACTGCGCCGTGCCGGAGCTACCGTAGCGCACGATCAGCAAATTCTTCTCCGTGCCACAGGCCCCGCTGACGGTGACGCCGTCGCCGAAATCAAACTCACCATTGGCATAGATATATCCCGCCGTGAAAATACCGGTTGAGGAAACGGAAATATCGCTATACCTCGAATTGTGCGGGGCCGCCTCGGTTGACGCCGCCCACTGCGTGACGCCGTCGTGGCCGTACTTGACGACGAGGGCATGGTCGTTATCAGACGGGGTCGTGACGGTGACGCCGTCGCCGAAATTGTATTCCCCGTCGGAACCGACATATCCCGCCGCGTACACGCCGCTCGAGTCGCCTGCGATCCCGTTCATCATCCCGAATGACGGGGCAACCGTCGCCGTTCTCGCCCATTGCGCATCGCCGGAGGAATCGTACTTGACCACGACGGGATTGAAGGAGACGTCGTACCCGCCTGTCGCGGTAGCGGAACCGCCGAATTTGAATTCCGCGTTGCCGCTTATTGCCCCCGCGGCGTATATGCCGCCGCTTGACACGCAGACAGATTTGAAGAATGAGCTGTTAGTGGTGCTGGTTGGATCAACCGTTTTCGCCCACTGGACATTACCCGAAAAATCGTATTTAACGAGAAGCACATTGGTGCCGCCGGAAACTCCAGTCGCCGTCTTTGTTGGAGGATCATCGAATGCGAATGTCCCGTTTCCCTCGAGATAGCCGGCCACGTACACGCCGTCGCTTCCGATGGCCACTTCCTGGTAATACGAATCATTCGATCCCCCCTCTATGCTTTTCGCCCAGAGCGGCTCCCCGTCAAGAGAGTATTTGACTATCACCACGTTTCTCCCGGTTCCCGACCAGGCGCCCTCGACCGTAACCGTATCGCTGAACTTGTAGGTGAGGACAGTCCCGCGATTAAAAATCGTACCCACGGCGTAGACGCCGTCGCTTCCCGCGGCGACGCCTGCAAATTCTGAATAATCAGGGCCCTCGTCCAGGGTCCGCGCCCACAGGGCCCTGCCCGAGCTGTCGTATTTCACCAGGAGACAGTGCGTGACGGCGTCGCCGCTGTCCAGGCCCTGCTGTGCTGTAACGCCGTCGCCAAAGTCGTATTAATTTTTTCCCATAATGCTGCCCGCCGCGTAGAGATAGCCGCCATGTTCGTCTACCGAATAAAAACTGCTCGACTGGGGCGCGGTTGTCGCGGTCTTGGCCCAGGGGGGCGGTGAGACCAGTGCCAGGAGGGCTAACAGGTCCTTTGATCCGGCGGCGGCGCCTCCGCAGCCTGATACGGCCAGGGCCGTTGCAAACATGCATTGTGCCAGTAATCTCACGCGGTTCTTCATACAGTCCTCCGGCAAGGGATTCCTACTGCGCATAATGGTACGCGACGCGGGAAAGAGGCGCGCCTGACCCGCGAGGCGGTTTCAGTATAGCATGGTTGCCGATCTAGTCAAAAAAAAATTCCGCAGTGGGAACCGCCACCCCGCGGTTGGGAACTTGCTTTTTTCTTATATTAAGTCGACCATACATGAGAATTTTTTTATTGGACACCGGCAAAAACAGAGCCCGTCTTTTATGCTCGGGCAAGCTGGCTCATGGGAAACGATACAACCCGTTCCCGGGACAACCGTGAAGAAAAAATCCTTGAAGTTGACCGAGCAGTACCCCACTATATTCGGGTAAGTATTGAGAATGAACTCCTAAAGGAGGAGACCATGGGCGGCATCACGACTCTCAGAATTCTCTTGCTGGCGGTTCCGGCAGCCCTGCTCGCGACGCTCGGCGACGGCATCCACGTGCTTACCGGCACCCTCGCCTATCCCGAGCCCTTCCTCTTCGGCCAGGCATGGTGGGTCTTCCCCGGGTTTTTCCTGGTCTTCATGTTCATGGGTCATGCCTACGCCCTCGTCGCCGGGCGCCTCCCCGCGTCCATCCCGGCGGACCTGAGCAGGTCCGGGGGGACGCCCCGGGAGCTGGTCGAGGCCGCCTCGGCCTTCATCTTCGTCTACATGATGAGCGGCTTCGGCAATGCAAGTCCGGGCCTTCTCTCGGCGATATTTTACGGCTTCTTCGCCGCGCGGTGGCTCTTCACCTACGACCGGGCATGGCTTCTCCTTCTCGCGATCGCAATGGCGGTTGGCGGCATGGCCGCCGAGGGCGCGCTGTCGGCCCTGGGCCTGGTGGCGTACCGCCACGCGGATATTTTTCACGTGCCCTTCTGGCTGGGGGGACTCTACCTGCACGGCGCCTTCGCGCTCCGCGAGGGGATGCGCTGTTTCGTCTACGCCGGTGATAAGAGGGGCTGATGTGACGGCAGGGACGGCGGGGTGAAATAGTGACTTACGCCTCGCCCTTCTTCCTCCTTCGCGCCCCGACATAGAGGGACGTGGCGACAACGGCCCATATGAGGAACAGCCCCGAGAACAGCTTCTGCCTGCGCGCGGAGTCCCAGGCGTCCGACTTCTTCATGAGAGCGGCATCGGTAATGTCAATGCTGAGCTCCTTCCCGTGGGACATGCCGTCCGTCGCGACCAGGCGCCAGGTCCCCTTCCTGTCGGGCACGAAGGCGAATACGCCCTTCGCGTCCGTGCGGCCGTTCTGGTATTCGGTCTTTCCCTCGCCGGGTCCGTAGACCTTCACCTCGGAGTAGCTGAAGGGCTCGCCGTCGTCATACCGTATCTCGGCCTGGACCGCGTTACCTATCCGCATGGCGCCGGTCACGCCGTGGGCCAGGGCCCGCCCCCCCAGGGCAATCATCGCGCAGGAAAGCAATACTATGGTGATTCGTGCATTCATGTTTCGCTCCTTATAACCATCCCCAGTATCTTCCGGTCTCGTCCCGGTGGCCCGCGTGAAAGTTAATCAACCCCCAGGCCAAGGCTCGTTGCATGCATGAACCTGTCGCAGACATCCCTTTCGCGATAGGGCGCGTCATATTTCACCATGAGGACCCACCGGCCTTTTCCCGGAAAGGTTATCCGCGCCCTCCCCTTCGCGTCCGTCACGACCGACGCCTTCCCCTCGCCATGGCCCTTCCCGTCGCTCCCCTCGTGATCCGCGGTTATCCGCGCGTTTTCAAGCGGCCTGCCGTTGAAGGTGACCATGAGGTTCAGCGTCTCTCCCCGCTTCAGGGACCCGACGTCATCCAGGGGAATGATCTCCAGTGGATGCGCGACGGAACTTATCAGGGCATTCCCCGGGGCGCCGGCCCGTATGACGGCCTTCGCCCGGATATCGAAGCGCATGCAGTCAAGGGCGTTATCAAGCCCTTTTTTGCTCCGCATCTGCAGGCCCCGGGTGGTTTTGGTCATGAATCCCGGATTGATCTCCGCTCCGATGGCATAGCATCCCGGTGCCCGTGGAACGAAGGAAAAATGCGTGTCATCGATCCTGTCAAGGGCCAGCCGGTTCCCGTCGGGTGAAACCGCATAGATCCGCTTGAACACGCCCTTCCTCATCGCCTCCTTTTTCGCGAACCCGTGGCCCCAACCGATCTCGATCGTGACCCGCTCCCCCACGGCAGGCCGGTAGTTGTCAGCCGTGATCCAGAGGGAATGAGAGAAGCCCGCCGTATCACTGCAGAGGAAGAAAATAAAGGCCGCCGGTAGTATCCATTTTTTCATGTGCGTCTCCCATACGCTAGTCATTTATAAACCCGGGGGTTGCCGGGTGGTTTCATTCTTCAGTCAAATTCAAGGACTTCACCCACCCCGCCGGGAACGCACCGTCCCGGGTAGAGCCGGATCATTTCATCGCGGTACGCCGTGCAGTGGGTGGGACATACCAGGTCAAGGCTCCCGATAAGGGCGAAATCGCTGAAGCCGTGGAGCCCCCCCACCAGGGCCCTCACGGGAGGGCACGGGCATGCGCCGAGGATCGCCTCCACCCCGGGGTGCGAGCACCCGGTCACCGCGACGGCGCCCTTCGGAGTCGCGATGAAAAGCGACTGTTCGAAGTCCATGAGCGTGCCCGAGGAATACACCCCGGGCATGATTTCATCCGCCCCCCCGACGCGCACCGTTGTTCCCTTCCATGACGGCGCGTGAAAGTACTCCGGGACAAAGAGGACCCCGTCCCCCCGGGTGAGAACCGCGCCGAGGCCGCCGGTATGGTCCCAGTGATCATGGGAGATGAACACGGCGTCGATGGAGGCGGGATCGATCCCGAGAACGCCCATGTTCCGGAGAAGGACCTCTCCGCTGCCTCCCGTGTCAAAGAGAACCGAGAGATCGCCCTTCCGGATGAGGCAGGAGAATCCCCACCCCGCCTCGAGGCGCGGGTTCGCCGAATAATTATCGTAGAGAATCGTGATCCGTATCATCGCACTATTGTTTCAGGTCTTCGCGGAGAGTCCCGTCGGGGAGCATCCAGTCTTCATGGTACGCACCTCCTTCCTCCATCGCATACCTCACACATTTGCTCCAGTCCCCGAGACAGTATTCTTCAACCCACTGCGCCTCAAGGGCGCCACGGTCAACGTGCCGTTTTATCGGGCACAGCCTGTACCATTTACACTCCCCTCTCATGCTTCCCGCCGATTAAGGCGATGCTATTCCCAGTGCCGCCCCTGTCAAATGTTTTGCCGCGTTTCGCTCTTTTACTCCGCCGCCGGCACCATTCCGGATCTTAACGCCTGTAATGGTTGCCGCGAGTTGCGCGTTTCGGACATGCACGCATCCGGCTATCAAACGGCATTAGTTGATCGGGCGGGCTCGCCGGTTCATGCTAGCCTATCAGACTGTCGTAGAGCGCATTGAGGGCGGTGTCGGCATAGAATCCCTGAACCCCCATATGGAAGCTTATCTGGGCGGGACCCTGGTCGAGTATCTCGATGTTGATGTTGTTGTTTTTCATCGCCATGGCGGCTTCAGCGATTACCCCGGGATCGTATTTCATGCCTATACCCACGGGCGAAATGATGGAGAGATTGTAGAAGAACTCCATGTTGTCGGGATCGAGCTCCCTCTTAATCGTTTCGGCGAGTTCGTCCTCGCAGCCGATGAGATCGTCCTGGTTCATGATAACGCACACGTCGTCCCTGTCCGTGGGGTAGTGGTAGGTCTCGATGCCGTAGTTTTTCATGATGTTGAGCACCCTGTTGACAAAACCGATAATCTCCTGGGAGCCGTCCTTTTCGAGGTAGAGGTAGGCGATGCTGTCCATGCGCGCGATGCCCACGGTCACCTCCTCGGGCACCCGCTGGGCCACGATCGTCGTGCCCTGGGCCGAGGGGTTGTTGGTGTTCCGTATATGTATGGGGATGCTCTTCTTCTTGCACCGTATCATCGCGTCGTAATGAAACACGTTGAATCCCTTTGAGGCGAGGAGCCGGATCTCCTTGTAGGTGAGCCTCGGGATCACCCGCGCGTTCCTTATTATGCCCGGGTCCGCCTGGTAAATACCGTCGATGTCGGACCAGTTTTCGTACACGGATGCGTTCAGGGCGAAGGCGATTTCTCCCCCCGTCAGGTCCGAGCCGCCGCGGGAGAACACCGCCACGTCCCCCGCCTCGGTGGTCCCGTAGAATCCCGGTATGATCGAAACGCCCTGGCAGGAGATGTTCTTCTTGATATTCTTGTAGCTCACGGGAACCACTTTCGCGTTGCCGAAGTTCTCCGTCACCATGAGACCCATTTCCTCGGGAAGCTTCACCTCTGCGGGAATGCCGCTCTTTGTGAAATACCGTGCCACTACTTTCGCGTTGTAATGCTCCCCCCTGGATGCCAGGTAATCCTTTCTTTTTAATTCGGGCATCGAGAGGTTCATGTCCTTTTTCAGTCCTTCGATGATATCCCCGCCATCTATGCCCAGCTCGGCGATGATACCCCCGAATTTATCAAGAACGGCTTCGGCGCTTTCCTTCGGCGTGACGGTTCTATCGGGAGACGAGAGATGCTTCCCCTCCATGGCGACATTGATCAGCTGGTCGGTCATTTTAAATTCATCACCGTCGCCTTTTCCCGGCGCCGAAACCACGATGCATTTCCGGTCAGGATCGGATGCCGTGATATCCCTCACTTTTTTTATCTGCAAGGCATTGGCCAGCGAAGTGCCGCCAAATTTGGACACGATAATTTTTTCCATGATGATACCCCCGTTATTCGCCGCCATACAAGGGAAAAACGGCCGGAATTCCGTTCCACCCCGCGCCAAAGAGGCGGTTCAGACCTTTAGTAAACGAAAAAAAAATCGCGTGGCAAGTAAAAAACGCTTTTTTATCGCGTGGAGACCGGTGCGTCACGTTTCCTGAATGCTGTCGGTGATTATTTCATTGACGTGTTCCCGGGTATGCGAGTACGTGAAGATGCCGCCTATCCATCAAAAACCCCGGGAAAGGAAAAAGCCATGTGCCGGAAAATGAGCAGAAAAACCGTGGGCCGGCTCGCACTTGTTTCCGGTGTCCTTTACGCCACATCCCAGTTCGGCATCAACACCATCCTGGCGCCCCTGGGACTCGGCAGGGTCGTGGCGTTCCAGCTCACCTTTTCCCGGAGCGGCATCGAGGAGATCCTCAGGTCCTGGGGTCCCGAGGGTCTTGAAATCTTCAGAACGCACTTTTTTCTCGATTTCTCTCATCCCGCCATCTACGCGCTGTTTCTTTTCTCACTCCTCCGTCTTTTTCAGATGAAGCTCTCGGGGAGCGATGAAGGACCCCTGCCTAACCACCTCTACATTCCTTTCGCCGCCATGGCCATGGATTTCATTGAGAACGTTCTCGAGCTCCTGGTGATCAACAGCCCCGCCACCGTGCCGGAGGCGGTCATATTCACCGCCGGGATTGTCTCGTCTCTCAAGTGGGCCCTGGGCGTCCTCAACATCATGATGGTCGTCCTGTTCGCCGTTCGGGTTCTTATGCGTTATCGCGGAAAGAAGGCGGAAAGGAAGGATTCTCCCTCCCCGATCTGAATTTCTGCTTGAAAATTGACGCCCCGTGACATATGAATAATCCGCGGCAGGGGGCGCCCTTGATTTCATTCCCCGTTATTCATGCCGCGGGTGCCGGCGCGCCACGCACGTGCCCTTCGGATTCCCGGGGCTCCGGACAACGCGTATCCCGCCACTCACTACCATATCGGAGAGGATGTATCATCATGAAAATCAGGGAGATCAAGGCGGGGAACCTTAACACGAAACAGTTCATCAAGGAGAAGGTGCGTGCTATCCAGGAGGCCGTGGGAAGCGGGACGGCGATCAACGCACTCTCCGGCGGCGTGGACTCCTCCGTGGTGACGGCGCTCGGGCACCGGGCACTGGGCACTCAACTGAAGACCTATTTCATCGACAACGGCATCATGCGCGAGGGTGAGCCCGCGCGGGTGGCGGACGCTTTCAAAAAGCTCGGCATCCGCGTGGAGGTCCTGGACGCGTCGAAGGAATTTTTCGCCGCCCTGAAGGGCCTCACCGACCCTGAAGAGAAAAGGGAGGCGATCACCCAGGCATTCTACAAGAAGGTGTTCGGCCGCCTGGTGGTGAAGAGCCGTGCGAAATACCTCCTCCAGGGCACCATCCTCACCGACGTGGACGAAACCGTGGCGGGCATCAAACGGCAGCACAATGTCTTCGAACAGCTCGGCATCGACCCGCAGAAGGCCTTCGGCTACAGGATACTGGAGCCCCTCATCGAACTGCGCAAGGACGGCGTGCGAAAGGTCGGGGCCGCCCTGGGCCTCCCCGCGGCCATGTTCGACCGGATCCCCTTCCCGGGACCGGCACTGGCAGCACGGGTGATAGGCGAAGTCACTCCCGCGAAGATCGCCATGGTCAGGAAGGCCACGGCGATCACCGAGGCCCTTCTCAAGGACGTGAAGGCCTTCCAGTACCTGGCCATACTCCACGGGGACCGCGTGACCGGCATGCGCGGCGGAAACCGCGTCTTCGGCAACCAGATCGAGATACGCTGCTGGGACAGCGTCGACGCCAGGACCGCGAGCCCCACGAGGCTTCCCTACGATCTCCTGGAAAAGATTGCGGCGAAAATTACCCGCGATATACCCGAGGTGGTGAGCGTCACCTACAACATTACCTCGAAGCCCACCTCGACCATCGAGGCAATTTAACTACAAACGGAATGCGACGCACCGGCGGAAACCAAAAAGGAGAATGACCATGAGACACTGTATAATCGCCCTGATAATTGTTGCAGCGGCAGCGTCGGCGTTTTTTGGCTGCAGCGGCGCCTACGAGGGCGCCCTGGCGGACGCCGCGCGTGTCGGCGACGTAAAGGACGCGGAGAAATACCTCGATAAAGGAGCGGGCATCAATAATCCCTGGTTCGGCCGCACACCCCTTCTGGTGGCCGCGGAAGAGGGCAAGCTCGAAATGGTTAAATTTCTCATCGAGAAGGGCGCCGACGTCAACGCGCTATCAAAATTCGACAAGACGGCCCTGGATTACGCCCTCGGAAAAAACCACGACGTGGTGGCCGGCTATCTGCAAAACAAGGGCGGCAGGAAGGAATCCGAGCTGAAGAAGTGAGGGGAGGCCGATGAAAACGGAAACGCTACCGCTGCTCCACCGGCGCGGGGGTTACGAGATTCGGAGCGACGGCTCGACATTTATTTTCATGAACCGGAAAACCTACGGCGCGGGCCTGGGCGCCCTGGTAAGCGGCGGCGTCGCCACGATCATTGTGACAAACGCCGCCCTGCAGTACCTGTTCATGGACCGGGAAATCGCGCTGATCATCGCCGTGCCGGGAGTCGTCTTCCTCGCGGCTTTTGCGTTTTTCCTCTACACCTTTCTTCGCAGAAGGATCGCGGATCCCTCAGAGGTGTCAGAGCGCTATGTCCTTGATCTGGGCGCCCGTACCCTGAGCCATGGGTCCGGATCGTTCATGGCACGCCTCGAGGAGATCGCCTTCGCGTGCGCGTACAATCCCCTCAGCCGCACTTACGGGATCTTTATCGTTCTGCCTTCTAAGAAAAGGATACGGGTTTACGCGGAGTGGGTGCCGGGTCTCACGAGCAGGCACGTTGACCAGGTCCACCGGGAGATCGAGGGCGCCCTGGACCGGGCGCGGTGAGGCCCGCTCCGACGGATGGCACGAGGAATACCCATCACCGTCTCCTGCCACGCCGGGCACCGGGGGGAGGAACACCCGGTGCGGTTCGCCATGGGCGGCCCGGGTGAGGACGGGAAAAGCCTCGGCGTGGAAGAGGTGCTCGACCGTTGGCACGGGCCCGATCACCGCTACTTCAAGGTGCGCGCCTCTGATGGAAACCTTTACATACTCCGGCACGATGAGGCCGGGGATTCCTGGGAGCTTGAATTCTTTACTTCGCTGAAGGGCGCTTCCCGTGACGATCACGGCATTTGAACGACACTGCAGGTCCACGGCCTCAGCCCCGGCACAGTGCCTGACAGCGGGCGAAGGCAACCGGATTTAAGGAAGGCGAACAATGGCACTTCTGAAAAGAGTTCGAGGAACAATCCCCCGCATCGCCGCATCGGGCATCATCGCCTCAGCGGGCGCCCTTCCCCTGGCCCTTTCCTTTTGCACGGTAGACGGCATGCCTCCCGCGGCGGGCCTCCTGGCGGGGCCCCTGGCGGGCATTGGCGCCCTGGCGGCGGGATACCTGCTGGTGAAACTGTACCCCATGGCGGCGGCATCGCTCACGGCCCTGGCATCCGCGGCCCTGATCTTCAAGCCCGTGATTGCGCCGGTGGTGTGGCGTTACATGGACCGTCCCGAGCCCTTTTCCTACACATCGGAGACCCATCTCTATTTCGTGGTGCCCGGGGTCATACTGGCGGTAATTCTCATTATTGTCCTGGCGGGAGGGAAAATAAAAATCGAAGGGTAGCAACCGGCACCGCGTCAGATCATATCCGGATCATTTCCCCCCGCTTCTTTTAGCCGCAGCATGTCCTGGAAGCGCTCCCATCGATTATCGGCGACGATCTTCCAGTTCCCCGGTCCTCGTTCCTTCTCCACAAAGTCACGTTTCAATCTCCTGACCGCCGCGGGGACCCCGATGCCGAGCAGAACCAGTGCATAGGACAGAACCATTGAGGCAATGAAAACGCGCCCGGCAACAGAGGCTGTCGGATTGAGGTCCACCTTCAGTCCGATGACGAGAACGCCGGCGGCAAGCACGAAAAGGGGGGCAGCGACCAGGAGTGACAGGAGGGCGCTGGCAATCCAGGAGCGGCAGGAGAAGACCATTCCGGGCCCTATCTCCATGACGTGACGTCGGGCGCTTTCCGGATCGTAGGAGAGGAAGCTCATCCGTGTTTTCTTCCCCGTGGCGGGATCGTACACCTCCCGTTCCGCTTCGCCGCCCCGGGCCGGTGCGAGGAGAATGCTGGTAAAGCGATGTTCGCGTTTCATGGGCCGTACTCCCCCGGGAATTGAGGCGGGCACTCCCGCCGAAAACACGCAGAGGCGCGGTACACCAGAGTCCGAAACCTGCTCCTCCTGGGCCTTTATACCCGGTCAGATCATGCCAGAGCTCCACGGGTCCGTCCAGCACTATTTGACTGCCGCGGGACGGGAAGTCCGCCCGGGCCTGTCATGGCCGTCCTAATTTTACTTGATTATTGGCGCGGTGCCGATACACTTGCTCGATAGCACCTTTTTGGTTGCTCCGGCACGGCGACCTGTCCCGGCGCGGATCCCGTAATCGGAACGCGGCGCGGCATCCATGGAGCCACCGGAGCGGAGCGTGGGGGGAACGACATGCATAGTGCGAAAAGAGCGAAATTGCGCCAGGGGGGAGTGTTCATAACCCTTTTGTGCGCCCTTCCGGCGCTTGCTCTTTTTCATGGTTGCCGGGGCGCATCGGAAAAAACGATCGTTGTCCGCGGCTCCACCACCCTTGAGCCGCTCTTGAAAAGCGCGGCAGAGGCCTATGAAAAACGGGCCAGGGTCACCATTTCCGTTACGGGGAGCGGCTCCCGCGAGGGCATTCGCGCCCTCATTCAGGGTGAATGCGACATCTCAGATTCATCTGCCGGAATCGAGACCATGGAAGTGGCGCGGCCGGCAGCTGCGCAGGGCGGATTGAAGGCCTTCGTGATCGCCTACGATCTCATCGTGCCCATCGTCAATCCTGAAAATATCGTGAAGGATATCACCCTCGACCGGCTCAAAGGGGTATTTGCCGGAACGATCACCTCCTGGTCCGCCCTGGGAGGGAGGGACGCTCCCATAAAACGAGCGGTGCGCGATGAAAACTCGGGGACCGCAACCATGTGGAAGGCCCTCGTGAGCGCCACGCCTCCCGGCGATACCGTTTCAATCCACCCCTCCAACAGCGGGGTACTCAACGCCGTGGCGGGGGATCCCGACACCATAGGCTACGTGGGTCTCTCGTTTCTGAACAGCGAGGTCCGCGCCCTGAAAATAAACGGCGTGGAGGCGGGATACGCCTCGGCGAAGGCGGGCACGTACCCCCTGAAGAGAAAACTCTATCTCTACGTGAATGAAAAGACCCTCGATCCCGCGGCGCGCTCCTTCATCGTGTTCCTCCTGAGCCGGGAGGGGCAGGAGATCGTCCGCGAGAGCGGGTTTATCCCCGTTTACGACATGGAACGCATCTGAAGCATGATCTCCCCCTCCATGTTTTAAAAAAATAACACCGAGGGACGCCCGTGAGGATCCCTCGCCGCCATCGGACATCCCCCCCGGGAGCCATGAAAAGGACTTGCAAAATCCCGATCAAAGGGCTACCGTACCCCAATCGCACAACTCTGACAAAAAACGGGTGCCGCTGGATGGCAAAGAAAGCTGACCGGTTCGGGAAGGGTTCCCCCGTTGACGATAACGGCATGATCATCGCGCGCTACCGCTCGTTCTTCGAGGGAACCCGCTACTGCATCTACGTACACGACTTCCAGGGAAAATTCATTGACGCCAACCAGGCGGCCCTGGAGCTCCTGGGATACTCGCGGGAGGAGATTCCCGGCATCAACTTCGCGTGCCTCATCGACGAAGCGCAGATTCCCATCGCGATGAAGGCAATCGAGGAACTTTTCGAAACCGGACACATGGGGGGGCTGAAAGAATTCAGAGTCAGCAGAAAGAACGGCGCCCATGTCTGGGTTGAAACGGAATCGTCCCTTATTTACGGCGAGGAAGGACCCGTCGCCGTGCAGGGCGTGGCCCGCGACATCACCCCGAGGAAAAACGCCGAGGAGGCCCTGGCCCGCTCCGAGAAGTTCAACCGGAGCCTGGTGGAGGAGTCGCCCGTCGGGATACTCTACCTCGACGCCGAGGGAACCATCACCTACGAAAACAGCGCCATGATGCGCATGATGGGTGTGCCCGAGGGGAAGAAATCCCCCATCATCGGGCTCAGGATCGGGGAAATCCCCCCCATCGCGGAGGCGGGCATACTGCCGATGCTGGGCCTGGTGAAGGAGGGGAAGACCATTGCCGGGGCGGAGATCCATTACCGCTCGCTTTTCGGGCGCGAGGTGGACATGGAGGTGAACGCCGCTCCCCTCCGGGACGAAACCGGCGCCTCTGAAGGGGCCATCGTCATGGTCACCGACATCACCGAGCGAAAGCGCGCCGAGGAGGTTATCCTGAAGGCCCAGAAGCTCGAGTCGATCGGGGTCCTGGCGGGGGGCATTGCCCACGATTTCAACAACATGCTCACGGGGATCCTCGGCAACATCTCCATGGCAAAGCTCGCGGCACCGCGGGACATGGAACTCCTTGAAAAGCTCTCCCAGGCCGAAAAGGTCTGCTTCCAGGCGCGGGACCTCACCCATCAACTCCTCACCTTCTCCCGGGGCGGCACGCCCGTGAAGCGGGTGCTCAGCATCGCCGGCACGATCAGGGAGGCCACCCGATTCGCGCTGAGCGGATCGGGCAACAGGCCCGATATCCGAATCGACGTGGGTCTGTGGCCCGTGGAGGCCGACGAGGGACAGATACGCCAGGTGCTGAGCAACATCATCATCAATGCCGACCAGGCCATGCCCGCCGGGGGAACCATTACCATCCAGGCCTCCAACATCGAGAACCCCGCGCGCGTAGCCGCCACCGACGGCACCTTCATGGATCCGGGACGCTATATCGAGATAACGGTTTCCGACGAGGGCACGGGCATACCCGGGGAGCAGATGGCAAGGATCTTCGATCCCTATTTCACCACGAAGCGGAAGGGAAACGGGCTGGGGCTTTCCGTGTCCTACTCAATCGTGAGGCACCACGGGGGGCACATTCTCGTGGAATCCGAAGTGGGGACCGGCACCACCTTCAAGATATACCTGCCTGTAATAGAAGAGGCGATAACGACACCTGACGAGGAGGATACGCCCCGGGGCGCACTGCCGGGCGGCGGCCGGGTCCTGGTGATGGACGACGACGAGACCATACGCGCCATCGCCCGGGGGCTCCTGGAAAAACTCGGGTTCAGGGCTGAAACGGCGGAAGATTCAGAAGAGACGGTGCGCCTCTACCGGGAGGCCTTTGAGGAAGGGGAATCCTTTGACGCGGTGATACTTGATCTCACCATTGCCGGGGGGCGCGGCGGCAGGGAAACGGCGGCGGACCTCCTGGCCCTGGACCCCGGGGCTCGCCTCATCGTTTCAAGTGGTTATTCAAACAACCCGGTGCTGTCTCGGCACCGGGAACATGGCTTCCTCGAGGTGCTTTCAAAGCCTTACAGGCTGGAAGACCTCTCGCGCGTTCTCGCCTCGGTAATTGCCAGGAAGGAATGACTCGCCACGGCGCCCTGTCCCCTTATGCCTCTCCCGTCTCTTCCCTTTTTCGAAAAAGCCGCGACAGGAAATAGATCGAAAATGCCGTTACGAGACCGGGTAGGATCTCGTAGACCGAGCCGAAGAGTTTGAGCTGGTAGCGCCACGCCAGGACCACCGATACCCCGGCGATCATCATGGCGACGGCGGTCTTCCTGCCGATTTCCTTTCCAAAAGAACGAAGAATCATGAGGGGGCCCAGGGAAGCCCCGAGACCGGACCAGGCGATGGTGACGATCTCGAAGACGTTCTGCCGCCCCTGGCCATAGATGGCGAAGGCGAGTGAAAAGGAGACAATGGCCAGGGTCCCGATCTTGGTGTTCCTCCTGGTCCTGCCCAGGCCGGGGAAGATGTCCTGGGTGAGGGCCGCCCCGCTCGAGAGGACCTGGGAATCCGCCGTCGACATCGTGGCGGCGAAGAGCCCCGCCAGGATAAGACCCACGAAGATTTCCGGAAGCATCTGCATCGAAAGGGTGGGAAGGGCCAGCTCGGGATCGAAGGTCTTCACGTCGGGGAGGAGCACCCTGGAATAGAGCCCCACCAGCACCGAGGCGACGGAAAAGGGGATGTACCACCCGAAGTAGGCCCTGCGGCCCGTCCTTATGTGGCGGGGCGAGGAGATGCTCATTATCCGTATCGCCATGTCAGGCTCCCCCGCCACGCCGATGCCCGCGGCGAACCATCCCAGGACGTAGAGCCCCACGCCGAAGGCGAGGCGGTCCGGGAAAAGGTTGACGAGGACGGGATCTATCTCTGCCAGCTGCCGGAAGAGGGACACGGGCCCCCCCACGTGCACGGCGGAAATCGCGAGGAGGACCGTCATGGATACGATCATGACCGTGGCCTGCGCCGCGTCGGTCCAGATGGAGGCGCGCAGGCCCCCGGAAAAGCAGTAGATCAGGACGATGGAGGCCCCGATGATTGAGCCGGTGGAATAGTTCCAGTCAAAGAGGACGTGGAGCGCCTTCCCCCCGGCGGTGAACTGGGCCGAGGCATACGTGGCCAAGAAGACCAGGGTGATGACGCCGGCCATTCCCTTGATGACCCGGTCGACGCCATGCTTCTTGCTGTATCCCAGGAACGAAGAGACCGTGTGGGCGCCGACCTTTTCCGTTTCCTCGCGCATGCGCCGGTACATGAGGCGCGAGTGGAAGTAGTCGCCGGTGATCCACCCCACGGTGAGCCAGATCGATGATATCCCGAATGTGTAGGTGAAGCCGATGAGGCCGATGAACATGTACCCGCTGGTGTTGGTCGCAGCGGCGGAGACGGCGCCGAGCCAGGGATGCACGCTCCTGCTGGCGACGAGATAGTCCTCCTTGGTTTTCCTGCTCTTCAGCGTCGACGCGACCCCGATAAGAATGAACATGGACAGAAAAAACAAAAACGTGATAATAACGGTATTCATACACCATCCAGGATTTCTTGTAACCCCGAGATCCTACCTGAATGATTATTCGTGTCAAGGGTGAAATAAAAAAAATGCGTCTCTCCACTCGGAATCCTCTCGTCGACGCCGGTTCACGCGACCACGGGGATACTTTTTTGACGCCTCGTCTTACAGCCAGTTTTTCTTTTTGAAGTAGTACAGCAGCCCGACACCGATGACACACATTCCCGCCAGTGCCACGGGGTAGCCCCAGTACCACTCAAGCTCGGGCATGTGCCTAAAATTCATGCCGTAGATCCCGGCGATGAAGGTGAGGGGAATGAAGGCGGTGGCGATCATGGTGAGCACCTTCATCACCTCGTTCATCCGGTTGCTGGAAATTGAAAGATAAATATCGACGAGCCCCGACACCATCTCCCTGGATGTTTCAACGATATCGATTATATGGTAGCAGTGTTCCACGACGTCCTTCATGAACACCCTGAACTGCTCCCCGGCAAAGGGAATGTCGCCCCGCTCGAGGACTCCCAGGAGCTCCCGCACCGGAAGGATCTGCTTGCGCAGGTAGAGGAGGCTGCTTCTCATCTCGTGGAGCTCACGGAGATCGGCCTTCTCCGGCTCCAGCAGCATTTTCTCCTCCAGGTCTTCAATGGTTTCGCTGATTTTCTCAAGCACGGAAAAATAGCCGTCCACGATGACGTCCACGAGTGAGTAGGCAAGGTAATCCGCCCCCATCTTTCGTATACGGCCCATCCCCGTGCGCAGGCGCTCCCGTACCGACTCGAATACGTCCCCGGGGTCCTCCAGGAAGGTTATCACGAAGCGCTCGCCGAAAAGAAGGCTCACCTGCTCCGAAAGGACGCATTTCGCGTCATCGTCGTACTCCAGCATCCGAAGAACGATGTACACGCACTCCTCGAGTATATTGCATTTCGGCCGCTGGTCAGTGTTGACGATATCCTCCTGGATCAGGGGATGTATGCCGTACATGGCGCAGATGTCCTCAACGATATTCGTGTCGTGCACGCCGTCGATGTTGATCCAGACCACCCTGTCGTCGTCCTTCATGACGCATTCCCCCAGGGTGGATATTTCACGCTCACTGACATCCTTCTCGGAATAGTCCATGCGCCGCATCGTTACCTTACCGCTTCCGGGCACCCCGACATAGACAAGGGTCCCGGATTGGGTGCCGACCTTCGCGGTTCTATTTTGAATGATCTTCATCGCCGCTCACCTCCGGGTTGAATGGTTCCGTATACACTCCTCCTGCGGGTTTTCAATCCTTTTTATTCAATAACATTATGTCCGTTTCACGTCCCCGGGATCAGTTAGGTTAAGGGCTTCTGTATCTGGCTCGCAGTTATGGGGAAAATTTATTATATTGACGTGACAACGCGGCAATGCTATCATCCTCTTATGCGTACCGCCCGCGCGGGGTGCCCGACCTGTATATCACACAACATTAAAAGGAGATTTACCATGAAAAAATCCGGGATCCTGGCAATAGTTACGATCGCCCTGCTCCTCGCCGGCTGTGACACCTTCCAGTTTACCAAAAAAAGCGTGTGCCTGGAATGCCTGAAAGAGGCTCGATCAAGGGCAGGGCTCATCGCGGGCACACTTCTGAAAAGCAGCAACCCCACGGTCAGCATGGAAGGCGAAGTACTGGTCATCGGCGCGAAGGATGAATTACTGAAGGTGTCCTGTTCAGGGGACAGCGGCTGCGTAATCTCAACCACCAGGAAGAAAGCCGACGGCACAATGTCCGACCCTCACCAGGCAAGCCTCAAGGAGGTGGACTATCTCTATTGTCCGAAGACTCTCAAGAAGTATAACACGGCAGCCGAGTAATCGCCACGCTGTGGATTTCCGGCTCAGTGCCCGTTCCAAGCGGGAATGACGCCGGCGCACCTTGTTTATCAGGAGCACTATCAACATGAAACATGCCATTGCGCTCACCATGCTCATCGCCGCAACATTGCTGCTCCCCGGCTGCGTCTACCGGGGATATACTGGAGCAGACGGGGAGATGCTGAAGCAGTTCCTTGAGCCGGCGGCGTTACAGGACCTTGTCGACAACCCCCGAAAGGACATCTGGATCGTCGATGTGCGCCCTGAACCGGCCTTCCGGAAGGGCCACATCCCCACGGCAAAAAATTTTCCCTCGAGCCTGATCATGAACAGGCTCGTCGAGTTGCCGAAAACCCAGTATCTTATAGTGACCTGCGAA
>CAZKPR010000051.1:0-3765 GCA_964554685.1 uncultured Leptospirales bacterium
CCGGCTCGACGTAACAATTCGTGAACCGCTCCGGGGAGGATTTCCTGTTGTCATCGATCAGCTTCGCAAGTTTCGGCTCGCGGCGACCGGAATAGATCCGTATCGCGAGGTTCATTCCCCGTGCACCCGAGAGTCGCACATCGATTACGGAGGGCCGCTCCACTTCGAGGATATAGACATCCCTGTCATTCGGCGAGTCCATATATCCGCGGTAGCGGTACCCGGGCTCGATAATATTGGCTGTGGAAAAATTGCTGTTCGGCTCCTTCTCCGCCCTCGATTTATGCGAGCAGGTCGCTAGAAGGATTGCGCTCAATAGTAGTGCGAGTATGACGGAAAGTCTGTTCATGATGAGTTGAATGGGCAACGTGGCCCCCCGGGAAATTATTTCATCGACTCGCGGCCCTGGCCTTCTATTTGTTCCCTTCCCGGCAGTAATGTCAAATGATTTTTCCATATACATCCTGGTACAGGGCGTCCCCGCCTTCATCCCCGCCCACTATTTTTTCATATCCTGATGATAATAATCATTGCCACCCGGTCCGGCGCTGATAGTGTCTGATTTTTCAGGGATGGATCCGCGTCGTAGAATCAGATCCATTCCCGATACGGACATGGCCGGAGATTCGCGGGACTGTGCCGCCATCTGATACAATGGACGCAACCAGGATTATAACGCTCGGGAAGGCCGCCTTCGGAGGCCATACCATCGGCCGCGACCGGGGGAAGGTCGTGATGGTCCCCTTCGGTGCGCCCGGAGAAAAGGTGCGCCTCAGAATCACGGACGACCGGAAGGATTATTCCCTTGGCACCATAGTGGATGTCATCGAAGCCTCTCCTTCCCGTATCTCCCCGTCCTGTCCTCATTTCGCCACCTGCGGTGGCTGTGATTATCTCCACCTCGACTACGAGGCCGAGCTTGATATAAAAAGGTCAATTATCAGCGATTCTCTTTCCCGGATCGGAGGGATGCGGGACGATGACCTCCCGGAGGTGCATACCGTCAGCGGTGAGCGTTTTCATTACCGGAGCCACGCCACGCTCAAGGCCTCGTCCGGTCGCCACGGCTTCCACAGTAAAGGGAGCAACGATCTCGTCGCGATCGATACTACAGGCTGCCTTCTCCTTGCCCGGGAACTGAACGACTGGATCATGGAACGTCCCGAATCTCCACCTGGCTATCGTGCCGCCATCGACGTGGAGGGCCGGGTGCTCACCTCATTCTCAGGGGAGGATGTTGTCAGGGAATGCGTCAGCGGTTTCCATTTTTCACGTGGCGTGAACTGTTTCTTCCAGGCGAATCGTCTTCTCCGGCCTTCCATGCTTGAGATTGTCCGGGAACTTTCGGCTCCCTCACCGGGCGAGACATTCATGGACATCGGCTGCGGCGTAGGTTTCTTCACCATCCCATGCGGGACGGGCTATGCGGCCGCACGGGGCATCGACAGGGAGCCCGCAAACATCCGGTGGGCCATCTTCAACATGGAGAAAAACCATTCATCGGGGATCGATTTTATCGCCATGCCATCGTCACGGCTTCATCCCGGCCGACACTGCGCCGATGTGGTGCTGGTCGATCCACCGAGGGCGGGATTGGACCGGGCGACGCGGCGGTCAATACTTGCCATTAACCCGTCACGTGTCGTTTATGTATCGTGCAATCCATCCACTTTTTCGCGCGACGTGAGGGATTTCGCTTCAGGGGGATACTCGCTCAAAGCGCTCACGATGATCGACATGTTCCCTGGAACGCGTCATATCGAGCTCATCGGCCTTCTGATCCGAGTAGCTTCCGTACCCACTCCATGATGCGCCGTATAAAACGCGCGATCCATAATTTCAGCTTCTCGAGCCTTCCTGCCGTGAGGTACCGACGCGCCTCTTCAAATCGGTCCATGTCTGACGTCGTCAGATTCTTCCGGGCGCGGTTCTCATCCGCCTCCATAAGGAGCATCTCGAGTTTCGAAGCCGGCGCCACGACCCTGCACTCGATTTCATCCATTCCGAGTATCCGGCATGCCGCCATACGGCGATACCCCGCCACGAGCTCGAGCTTCTCCGTTACGGTGACGGGATTCATCAGGCCATGCCGCCTGATCGAATCCACGAGGTCTGCCAGGTCCCCGGCATCCTCCCTTATGCGCCTTCCGATGATTATGGTATCCAACCGCACCTTCATATCGATCCTTCCCCTACATCGAACCGTTTATTATGAGTATGATCAACCGCGACACAAAAAACGCTCCGATCACCAGGAAGAAAGGGAGCGTACCGAATATTCCGAGAAACTCCACCTGCCTGACGATACCCTTTTCGTACACCTTTTTCCCGAAAAAACTTATATGATACCACTTCGGGTCCTTGCTCCTGACGTAGATGTTCCTGAATATCAGAATCTTTATCGCGAGGAGGAGGAACGTCACGAAACCCGAAAGAAGGAAGAAAAACATTTTCAGGTTCAGGGCGCGGATCAACTCGGGTTTCGTAAGCGTGACGACAATCATCGCGCCCGCGATAGTCATGTTAAGGGCGACGGTTGCGATGAACCAGTAAAAGTACCTGTTGTCCCTGGACTTCACATAGAGGACGATGATGATGATATGACTGGTGAAGGAGGTGAGGAGACAGAAAAAAAGAAGGTAAATGATCATATAATTCCCTGCATACCAGTCCTCACCTTTACAGATGAAAACGGCATGTCAAGAACAATACGTGCTATTGAGGGTTGCGGATCGGCAGGGCCCTTCTCGCGCCCGCAAGCGCCATGGCGTTCAGTTATCCCGGGGTCAGGAACAGTGGATCCCGTCTCACTCCATGTCCCGTGATTCCTCGATCTTCCTCAGCATGGCACGCGCCCGCTCATTGCCGCTTTCAGAGGCGAGGGCCTTTTGGGCATAGAGGCGGGCCTTGTCCTTGTTATCGTGCCTGTAATAGAGTTCCGAGAGGCCCACAAGCGCGCCGGCGTGACCGGGATTCAGCTCCAGCACTTTGAGGAAATAATCCTTTGCCTTCCTGTCATCCGGATTCGGGGAGCGGTAGTGAAATATCCCCAGGTAATAATTCATGCGTTCCGAGCCGGGGTAGATCCGCAGCGCCTCCCGGCAGACCCTGATCGCCTCGTTGCGGTACTGCTCCTTCAGCGACTCGGGTATGAACGATTCATATATCTCCCTGTACCTGATTTCAGCGATATTCCTGAGGAGCAGAAACCTGTCCTCCCTGTCGTTGAGACGGTTGATGGTTCGGTACGCCTCCTGATACTCCCTGAGGGCAAATTGCTCAAGGCCCTCTTTTAAATAAGCATTTCCGAGGGCCAGTCTTGCCGATGGGTCGTTCCTGTCAAGTTCCAGGGCCCTTTTGTACTGCTCGATGGCTGAGCCCCTCTCCCCGATATTCTCGTAATAATCCCCGCGGGCCTTGTGGATATACGCGTACTTTGACACATCCTCGGACTCTTCCCTCACCACACGGTCGTTTACCGAGGCAAGTCGAAAATTCCCGTAACCCACGAGCATGTTGCCGAAGGACCTGCTCGTGAACATGAGCCTCACTTCCATCTTCGCGACGATCAGGTTTTTCTCGTTAACGACATACAGCATGTCGCCTTCGTGAATTCCCTCGGCGTCGTACAGCCGTACCGTCGCCTTGTTCCTGTCCTGGGCCTTTCCGTACACGTCGTTCTTGTCGAGAATTTCCTTCGCTGAAAACGATATAATCTTCCCTTTCAGCTCGGCGCGTCGGCCCTCGCGGTCATTCATGGTATAG
>CAZKPR010000051.1:3775-19038 GCA_964554685.1 uncultured Leptospirales bacterium
TGAGTCGCCCGGTTCCCTCCTCCATGATCATGGACGAACGCGCGTCACCCGCGACGAGAACGACCATCAGGCCCGCCACCGCAATGATTCTCCTCATTTCAGGAACCTCATGGGATTCAGAGGATTAACGTATTTTCGAATTTCAAAATGAAGGTGCGCTCCCGTCACGGCACCCGTCATGCCTGAATGGGCGATGACCGCTCCCCTTTTAACTATCGCGTCGGCATCGACAATATTTTTGCTATTGTGCGCGTAGACGGTGATATACCCTCCCTCATGGCGCAGTATTACCACCTTGCCGTATCCGTCCTTCCAGCCGCTGAAGATGACCCTTCCATCGGCCGAGGCTCGAATGGGCGTGCCGACGTTCGAACTGATATCAACGCCGCAATGAAAGCTTCTTTTACCCGACAGGGGATCGCGCCTGTTGCCGAAACCCGATGTGATCCTTCCCCTGAGGGGCCACATGAATCGCCCTTGGGTGGAAGCCGCCACTTCCCGCCCTTCCCTCTTGCGGTTAACGGTGGCGACTCCTGTCTCCTTCGGCGCCGTGACTTCCGGAAGAAACAGCCTCTGACCCGTCCGGATCAAATCGCCCCTGACACCGTTATGGGAGGCTATTTTCTTTGCACCAATCCCATGCCGTTTCGCAATAGCCGAAAGTGTGTCTCCCTTTTTCACATGGTAGTATATGCCTCTTCTGCTCGGGACCTTGATGCGCTTCCCGGCTCGAACCATGTCCGGATTGGTAATGCCGTTTACGCCGATGATGACATGCTGATGGACGCCGAACCGACGGGCGATCTTCCAGATATTATCATGGTCACGAATGGTGTAGCTCACGAGATGCCAGCGGCCGTCACGCTTCCTTAGTTCTTCGAATGCGCCGGATTTCTTTATGTCCCCGCGATCGTCCTTCTGTTTGACGGAATCGTAATCAATTATGGTGTCCGAGAATGAATCGTCGTAGATGATCTGCCCGTCCCCCTCGTCATCCGATTCTGCCTGGGGGGTGTCCGATTCCATCTGTATGCCATGGATTATGATCGCGTCCTCGAGCTTTACGGGGTCATCGTCCAGGTCATGACCCATGGGTATCTGCGACAGGACGATGGAGGCTCCCGCGAGAAGGAGAAGGCACGCTGCGATGACAATATACTTCTTCATATATTATACATCGGAAGATAATCTGAATATCTTTACTTCAGGTGCGACAAGGTTTCCTGACTCGATCAATAATTGTTCCAAAAAACAAAAATCCCCCGGAGGGGGGATTTTTGTTTGCGCCATTCGCGTATTCAAAGCCATCCTGCGCCACGCGGCGTGGCGCAGGGGTGTCCCTATCACTCGTTTTTCCCGAATGCCATGACCACAAGGACCTGTACTTCATGATTGCCATAGGCAGCCTTGGAAAGCCCGCTCTGCTGCTTGAAGACCGCGTTCGCTGATTTCGCGCGGGTCGCGTTGAACCCGTAAGCGTAATCTATGAACAGTGGCAGCATGTTCCCCAGCAGGAGCGAAAAGCCGCAGGATGCGCTCATGTAGAGTGTCCTCGGATAGTTCCTGAGGGCCATGTGGGCATAGGGGTTGGAGGGATTGAACCACACGCGGTTCTTGCCCCCCAGGCCGACCACGTCGTTGCCCTTCGGCATGTAGAGCACGTTGAAGCCGGGTTGTATACGGGCGCTCCAGAAGGGGATCGGTACACCCACCTGCACGCGGGAGATCACGTACATGTTGTGGTAGAACTCGGTGTTGAAGTAACCGGGCATTGCGGCGTTATCGGCCTGGATGTATCCGATCTGCTCGGCGTTGTTCCTGTCCACGCCGTACATGTATCCCCCGTAACAGTCGAGCTGAATGTTATAGTTGCCCTTGAAGTTGTAATACGCTCCCACGTTGAAATAGATACGGTGCGTGTCCTTTATGTTTGACTTGTACCAGACGCCTTCGAACATGTTCGCTCCCAACGACGGCGGGAACCAGGTGACCGGAAGCCACATCCCGTCGTACCGTTCCCTCGTGAAGACCCGATCGTAATCATACCAGGTACCGTAGCCGATACGCCGCGCGTACTGGTAGGTGCCCTTCAGGAGATAGCCGTGCTTCACGCGGTTCGTTTCAGACGTACGCACGTCGGAGAGTTGAAGCTCTATTGACGGCATCATCTGCCAGTGGCGATTCGGCATGTTCACGTACTTGTTCTCGTTTTTGGCCAGGACGGGCATGCGGTAAATGTGATATGACGGATGGAAGTTGATCTTGGCTGAGAATATTCGCACGAAATTGTACTGGAAAAACGCGACGGCGCCCACGTTGCTTCCCCTAACGGCGCGGCGCTCATCGCCGTACCCGCGATTATAGTAGCGCCATGCGGAAAAGGTCGAATGCTGCACCAAAGGCCTGATGCCGGCGTAGATTCTGTCAGTCTTGTATGCGGTAATGAAGCTTATCTTCGTGGTGCTCAGGTAAAACTGCATGTAGAGGTCCGGGTTCGCGAAGTTCTCACCGAACCAGTAATAAGTAAATAAAGGCGATATTTCATTTTTCCCTTCACTGACAGGACGATTCACTCCGATCGCGAGAATATGCTTGTAGGGCATCTTCGACTTTCGTGGTGTCATGTCGCTGAATGCCAGATCAGTGGTTTGGCTCATGGCGGGAAGTGAGAGCAGAGGCAGGAGTAGCAAGGTGCACAACGCAAGAATTTTCCGCATTATACATACCTCCAAAATTTTTATACATTTAGCACGTTATGTCCGGAAGGGCAAGTAAAAAATTTCGGTCCGAGAAAATATCGAACGACCCTCGATGCGGCGTTCTTAACGGCGGTATTTGAATCGCCAGTCGATCCCCCGTTTCTTTAAATATTTTTCGAACTCAAGGCGGGTTCTGAAATATTCACGGTAGGGAGAATCGAAAAATTCGCACTCCTCCTCAAGATTACCGTGGGAGCGGCAGATTGTTGGACGTATTTCGTATATTGCGCACCGGCCGTCATCCATGAGGTTCTCGCATGGGCTCCTGAATTCAACGTACCAGCCCCTGTCGTGATCGATGAATACGTTCACGTTCTCATGGGAGAGGTACCAGCGGATGTGATCGTAGTCCGTTTTAGTCCTCGGACGGTCCATTCCAATTGCGACATAGCGGCAGCATTGACCCCCGCACTTATCGCAGGGCGGTGTGAAATCGTTATTATCTTTGCTCATTCTGTTTCCCGACGGTAGAAAGTATTGATTCGTGGATGGGTTAACTCCAGACTCCCCGGGTGTCCATCATTTTTTCCCGGGGGATTAGATGGATGATCATTTGATCGAGGATATATTATCAAGAAGGAGCGACATGGATCCGCGTATCCTGTCCAGGATATCCGTGGACTTCATGACTGCATGAACGTCATTATCGCGATGGATATCCGCGGCGGCGCCGTGAAGCCATGCGCCGCTTGCTGCGGCATCAATGGCGGAGAGCCTGCGGAGGAGGAGCGCGCCGATGATCCCCGAGAGAACGTCACCCGAACCGGCCGTGGCAAGAGCCTGATTCCCCGATGTGACGATATAGTTCCGGTTGCCGTCTGATACGATGGAAGCGGGACCCTTCAGGAGTGCAACGCATTGGTATTTCCGGGCCACCTTTTCTGCCGCGCTGATTCGGTGATTCGCAATTTCCTGAACGCTCATTCCCGCGAGGCGGGAGGCCTCTTTGAAGTGCGGGGTCACTATCCATTCAATTCCCCTATCGAGGGAATTACCGGCGGGCAGACATGAGAGATGATACAGCCCGTCACCGTCGACCAGTCCCTTCCTTACACCCCAACCCGCCGCGAGCATAATGGCACGGTTGAATACCCGGGCCGAGAAATCGGTGCGACCGATACCGGGACCGATGACGAGGGCATCAAAGCGCCTTCCGCTCCGGGCGCGGTCCAGTGCCTCGTCGATGACGTCATCGGAAAGCACCGTCCCATTTCCGCCCGATGCTATCGACGCGGTAATTAACTCCGGCACGGTCCCGGCGATAGCGGATCGCGCTGATTCCGTTGTGAAGAGGACGCCGAGTCCAATGCCCGTTTCAAAAGCGGCGCGGGCCGACAGCAATGCGGCCCCCTCCATCCCGTCAAAACCGCCCAGGACGAGGAGCGTTCCCCTGCTTCCCTTGTGGGCGTCCTCGTCCGACCTGTAGGACAATTCAATATCAGGAATCCCCCGGCTGGTGAAAAACGCTTCGTCCACGAGCTCGGTCTTTAGCGAGTCCGCATCCGTCAGGGCCGAGGGAAACCCGATGTCCGCGACGGTGACCCGGCCGGCGAATTCCTTACCCGGGTAGGTAACCAGGGAAATTTTCGGCAGCCCCATCGTCACGGTCTCGTCGGCGATGATCGCCTCTCCCTCAGGCGCCTCCCCGTCGGCGCCCAGGCCGCTCGGGATATCCACCGCCACGACAGGGATGTCCGCATCATTTATCAGCCTGACCGCGTGCTCCGTCTCGCCGCGCAATGTTCCCGAGAACCCGGTACCGAGCAGCGCGTCGACCAGGCAATCATAGGTATCGAGTTCATCGTCAGAACCGGTCAAGTCTGACAGTTCGAGCTCCGCGATGCCGGCTGCCTGGCACAACCGTCGGTATAACCGGGAGGACTCGGACCGTGGAACCTCGGCGGGAACGCGGACAAGGCGTACCTCCTTCCCCGCGTTATGAAGAAAATAGGCGGCGACGTAGCCGTCACCGCCGTTATTGCCGGGACCCGCGAACACCGCCACCCTCCTGATCGATGCGCCCATGGAGAGCACGCGATCGGCAACGGCCCTGCCCGCAAGGCACATCAGGACGACCTCGGGAATTCCCGTTTCGTTGATCGTGATGCGGTCGATCTCCCGCATCTCCGCAGCAGTGACCGCCTTCATCGCCCTACTCCCATTTGAGGATTTCTATGCCGTCCCTCGTGACATGGTAGGTATAGATTTTTCCCGACTCGTCGAGAACGATTCTCGCATAATGGCTTCTCTTTTCAAGAACGTCCATGTACACATTGTTGATCACCGAACCATCAAGGTTCGTTACCTCGAAACGGACACGGTCACCGGTCACGTCCCAGAGATAGAGATATTTGTCATCGATTAACTCAAAGAGCACATTCCTGGGGTCGGGGATTTCCCTTACCATCTTCTCGATCTTTCTTTCAAGTATCGAGTATTCGAATATTTTAATATACTTTAACCTCAGGCCGTGATAGTATGAAACAGAGATGAGTAGCCGCTCCCCGTCGCTGAATACGCGGATGGAATCGATGCGGCCATCAAATATTTCGCCCTCCTGGCGGTCCCGAAACTCGAGGGACCCCAGGTTCAGCAGGACCTCCCTCTCCTTCCCTTTAAATCGAAACACGTTCCATGATTCGATGGAGCGTGATATGACGAAAAGCCTTCCATCCGAATCAAGGGCGAGGCCATCGATATGGTAAAATGGCGTATCAGGGGTGCCCTTCTGGCCTATGGTGTACTGAAGCTCACCGTCCCGGTCAAATGCCAGTATATAGGATGGAGCGAAATCCATCCCGTCGGCGCGGCCCTCGGTCAGAGCGCCGGTGTCCCTGATAGTCGAGAACTTATTCTGCACATAGATTGTATCATCATCCATTGTCATCGCCCCGATTGCGCCGAAATTAAACTGCTTCGCCCGCATGCTGCCGGGTGCGATGTCCTTCAATGATCCGACCAGGAGTTCCACAGCCCCCCCCGACTTGATGACCTGTAGCCGCCGGAGAAGGTTATCCGCGACGATAATCCGTCCGTCAAACACATTGACGACCATGGACAGGTCCTCGAGGCCGTAATCATCTGTCTTCACAAGCACCTGTCCCGGTTTACTGCCGTTTTGGATGAAGGCAAGTCGTCGTGGGTCAAGGGACGTCGATTTGAGTATCGAGCAGCCCAGAGACATCACACAGGCGAGGGCCGCGGCAATATAGGCATGTTTCATACATCCTCCCGGATAACGGGGTGCTAATTTTCTACCGTTCTGATCCGGACGCATGTCCGGTTTCCACCGCTGCCGATTTGATTCCATGGCGCCATATTTTTCAAGATAATTTTAATGACCGCGTCGGCAAAAAGGCACCACGCCGTAATCGCCAGGACCTTGAAAAATCATAACCGGAACCAGTCACCGCTGTATTCGCCTTGACAAAAATTCCGTGTCTTAAAAATTGTATTTACTGAGCAGCTCATGGGGCATGGGGCTGCGTCACACAACAGCAGAAGAACAACCATCTCACATGGTTTCACTACCGGACCGCCTCGGATACGGCCTTCCGGTCCCGTGCGGCAATACCGCGCGGTCATTTCTCAGTTATGCGAGGTAGATCATGGATTTCACGTTAACCGAAGAACAGCAGATGCTCAAGGACACGGTACGGCAATTCGCCGAAAACGAGCTCAAGCCCAAGGCCGAACATTATGACAGGACCCATGAATTCCCCATGGAGCATGTCAAGAAACTGGGCGAGATGGGAATCATGGGAATCGTGTACCCGGAAGAGTACAACGGGGCCGGCATGGATTACGTGAGTTATGCCATCGCCGTCGAGGAGGTCTCCCGGGGATGCGCCTCCACGGGGACGATCGTTTCGGCGCACAACTCTCTTTGCCTCTCCCCCATATACTATTTCGCCAGTGACGAAATCAAGAAGAAGTACCTGCCGAAGCTCACCACGGGTGAATGGGTAGGATGCTTCGGCATCACCGAGCCCGAAGCAGGGTCAGATGCTGCCGGGACCAAGACCACGGCGGAACTGAAGAACGGCTCATGGGTTCTCAACGGAACCAAGAACTTCATCACGAACGGCGCCGTGGCCCATGTGGCCGTCGTCACCGCCGTCACAGACAAGGGAGCCGGGCATAAAGGCCTGAGCTTCTTTCTTATTGAAAAAGGAACGCCGGGGTTCAGCGTCGGGAAAATCGAAGATAAACTTGGAATCTGCGCTTCCTCAACGACAGAGCTGGTATTCGACAATTGCCAGATTCCCGAGGGGAACATACTCGGGAAGCGGGGTGAAGGCTTTAAAATCTCGATGCACACCCTGGATGGCGGGCGGGTCGGCATCGCCGCCCAGGCGGTGGGCATAGCCCAGGGGGCCCTCGACTTCGCGGTCACCTACGCAAAGGATAGAAAACAGTTCGGCAAATCAATATCCGATTTCCAGGCAATCCAGTGGATGATCGCCGACATGGCGACTGAAATCGAAGCCGCCAGGCTCCTCGTCTATCAGGCGGCGGCGCTCATCGGCACCGGCGAGCGCCAGCGTTATTCAAAATACGCGGCCATGGCAAAGCTGTTCGCCTCCGAGACCTCACACCGGGTCACCCACAAGGCGATACAGATACTCGGCGGTTACGGCTACATCAAGGAGTATCCCGTGGAGCGATTCTACCGAGACGCGCGCATCACCGAGATATACGAAGGCACCTCGGAGATACAGCGCCTGGTCATCGCCAACAACGTAATTAGGGAATACTGAGTATGCCGCGTCAATCTCCGGCGTATCGCACACATCATCGAAACCCGGGAGGGACCGAATGAAAACGCAGATCACAAAACTTTTCGGCATCAAGTATCCCATCGTTCTGTCAGGCATGAGCTGGATCAGCACGCCGGAACTTGTCGCGGCGGTCGCCGAGGCCGGTGGCCTCGGCATCCTCGCCACGGGAATCCTCAACGCGGATGAAACGGCGGACTATATCAGGAGAACGAAAAAGCTCACCAAAAAACCTTTCGCCGCCAACGTCACCCTTTATTTCCCCGGGGCGGAACGGAACGCGCGCATTATCAGTGGCGAGAAAGTGCCGATAGTCAACTACGCCCTCGGCAAGGGTGACTGGATATGCAAGGAGGTGCACGCCTATGGCGGGAAGGTGATCGCAACGGTGACCACGCTCAAGCACGCCCTGGCCGCCCAGCGAGACGGCGCGGACGCCCTCCTCGTCACAGGTCATGAGGCCGCCGGGCACGGGGGAGAGGTTACCTCCCTTGTCCTGGTACCCTTTATTGCCGATTCGGTCACCATCCCGGTCATTGCCGCGGGCGGCTTTGCCGACGGACGCGGATTCGCTTCGGCCCTCGCGCTGGGTGCCGAGGGGATCGCCATGGGAACCCGTTTCATGAACACCAGGGAAAGCCCGGTCCATGAATCGCAGAAGGCCATAAGCAATGAGCTCGACGTGTTCTCCACTGTCTATACCAACAGGGTGGACGGTCTTCCCGCACGTGTGATCAAGTCCAAGGGATCATCGCGGCTTATCAATAAACGCCTCAATCCTTTTTCCGCCCTGCTGATGTCGAGAAAAATCGCGAAGCTCCTCGGATTTCCCTGGCTGAAGCTTGCCGTGGGCATACTTTTCATGGGGTTTCAAAGGTCACTGCAGATGGCCCGCATGGCCATTGGATTTGACGCCTTCAAGGCAGGGACCATGGACGGTGACAACGTCAAAGGAGTACTTCCCATGGGGCAGATAACGGGTATCATCCACGACACCCCGACGGTGAAGGATATGATCGAACGAATCGTCAAGGAAGCGAAACAGGCATACCGCAGCGTCGGATCAAAACTCTGATGACAATGGGGGCTCCCGGTGCCCCCATTTTTTCACTCTTTTGTATTGACAAGGTTTCCGTCGTGGGATAGATACAATCCATCACGGGATGGAGGAGAAATATAATGGGTATACTGAAGGAAGCGGGAGAGACCATCGTCAAGTACGGTGAGATCGTTGTCAATAAGACCGAGGAACTCGCGCGAATCGCCAAGATTAATCTCGACATCAAGCGCCTCGGGATCGACCTCGGAATCGCCGAAAAGGAAACCGGGAGACATGTCATCGCCGCCATCGACGGGGGCTCGTCGACTATTGACTGCAAAGAAAAGAAAATCACGGAGCTGTATGAAAAGGTTAATTCGCTCAAGCGAACGATCGAGGAGAAGAGATCAGAAATAGAAAAAATAAAAGCCGAATCAAAAACGGCAAAAACAGCGAAGGCAGATCCGGAACAACCCGGGGAGGGCAAAGAATAGCCGGATCCATGCCCGTCACATCGAAACACGTCGTATCATGTATAGCCGGCCTGAAGGGCGACTTCACACGCAAGGATATCACCGCAGAGCTGACCCGCCAACAGACGGCCCCGGCGAAAGGCGGCAGGAAAAGCCTTTCGCCGGAGCGAATCGCCTCCACCGTCGACAGGACACTCGAAGAGCTCACCGACGCAGGATTGCTGATAAAAAAGCACCGAACCTATTCGAAGGCGATCCCCTTCGTGTTCGAGGGACGCATACGCATAAGCGGACGCGGTAACGGGATCGTGCGAATTCCCGATGATGACGAGATACACGTATCCGCCGCCTCAAGCGCAGGGGCCCATAACAACGATCTCGTCAGGGGTTCAATAACGGGTGCCAGAAAAGGCGTCATCCTGGGCACCGTCGATGCGATCATCGAACGCTCCAGGACCGCGTATTTCGCCCGCGTGATTCACGGCACCAGGGACTCGGTCATTTACGCCCTCATGGACGCACCGGGCAACCGGGAGGCCTGCTCGGAGCGTAACAACGGATCCCCCGTCCCCCGCGTGGGCGACATTGCCATGGTGCGTCTCGAGGAAAACGAATACCGTGGCCGGCAGCGATGCACCGTCATCTCGACATTTTCACCCGACGATGAAAGCTATGACCTCGAACGCGTTTTCATCAAGCATGGCGTTCCGGGACCCCACGGGAACTATCCCGAGCTTGACGAGCATCCCGAGATGGACGAGAAGAAACGAAAAAGCTACGCCCATCTCTTCACCATCACCATCGACGGGAAAGACGCCAAGGATTTCGACGACGCCATCTCGCTTGAAAAAAAACGGAGCGGCTTCACGCTCTACGTCCATATCGCGGACGTTTCCGCCTACGTGCGCAAAGGATCCCCCCTTGACCGGGAGGCGCTTTCGCGCGGCACGAGCTATTACCTCGGCAACGCCGTCGTGCCGATGATCCCCGAGCAGTTGTCCAACGACCTCTGCTCGCTCAGGGAGGGGACCGAACGTCTATCCATGACGGTAGAGATTGACGTCGATCGCCACGGGGCCGTGAGGGACCGGCGCTTTCACAGGGGCGTGATCAGGGTCGATCACCGCCTCACCTACGAGAGCGCCGACGCCCTGATACGCGGCCGGGAAAAGGGCCCTCTCAGGGCCGCCCTTGATGACATGTATCACCTCGCGTCGGTGCTCAACGCACGGCGTCTCAGGGAAGGGAGCCTTGAGCTCAACCTCACGGACCAGTCCCTCGTGTACGAGAACAACGTGGTGACGGACATCAAGTACATCGAGCGACTCAAGAGCCACCTTATCATAGAGGAATTCATGCTCTCCGCCAACGTGGTCGTATCACGGGCCCTTCGTGAAAGCGGCAGGCCCTCGCTGTACCGAAACCACGATGAAGTCAGTCCAGACAGCCTTCTTCTGCTGCGCGATTTTCTTCGCCAGCTCGGCATTGCATTCAGGGCATCGGGAAACACCACGGCCAGCATCCAGCATGTCCTCGAGCTGGTAAAGGGAAAGGATATCGAGCATGTCGTCAATCTCGTGATCCTGAAATCCCTCATGCAGGCGAATTACGGCGTCACGCCCGACGGCCATTTCGGCCTGGGCTTCAAGGACTATACCCACTTCACTTCCCCTATCCGCCGCTATCCGGACCTCGTGGTGCACCGGTGCCTGAAGGCGCTCATCGACGGCGCCCCGTCTCCCTACGCCCATGAGGAACTTTCCGCCATCGCCGAAAAAAGCTCCGAGACGGAACGGATCGCCCAGGCCGCGGAACGTGACTTCCGAAGAATCAAGTCGTGCCGTCTCATGAAAGGGCGCGTGGGCGAGGAATTCACCGGCATAGTGAGCGGCGTGAGCCGCTACGGTTTTTACGTCACCCTGAAGGACATTCCCGTCGAGGGGATGGTGCCCCTCCGCGCGCTCACGGACGATTACTACCTTGTCATGGAGGACGATTTCACGGTTATCGGGAAACGCTATGGAAAGCGCTTCAGGATGGGTGATTCAGTAAGGGTAAAGCTCACCGGCGTGGAAATTGAACGGATGATCATTGACTTTGAACCGGCCTGACAGGAGGGACACCATGGAGATTACCGCCAGAAAAATGCCCGCTTCGTTCTCGCGGACCGACACGGTCGTAATTTTCCTCGAAGAGCGAGGTGAAAAGAAACCGCGACCGCATCTCCCCCCCGGATTCGCATACGTTGAATCGAACACCGACATCGGCTTTTTCAGGGGGAGGCAGTCCGAGTCGGCCTTCCTTCCTTTCGCGAAGCAGCCACGGGTGATTTTGTGCGGGATAGGAAAAATCGAGGAAATCGACGCGGAATCACTCCGGAGATCGGCGGCGAGCGCCGTGAACATCTGCAGGGAAAAAGCGATCAAGTCCATCCAGGTTATTCTGCCGGGGAAAATCGGACTCGACCCCGGGGAAACCATCGCCGCGGTGGCTGAGGGACTTTACCTGGGGAACTACCAGTTCGACGCCTACAAGACAAAAAAAGACGACGACCGCGCCGTTCCCCTGCGAAGCGCACGAATATGCACCGATTTCAGAAAAGCCCCGGATGTTCTTCGCCGGGTCGCGATCATTTCGCGCAACACCCTGCTCTGCCGCGACCTGATCAATGAAACCAGCGACAAGAGCGACTCACGCGGGATCGCCCGCCAGGCGGCCGTCCTTCGATCCATCCCGGGAGTCACCTGCAAAATATACGGGAAGCGTGACCTTGAGAAAATGAAGATGGGGCTGCTTCTCGCGGTCAACCGGGGAAGCAAGAAGCCGCCGCACCTGGTTGTCCTCACCTACCGGGGAGACCGTAAGAGCAACAGGTTCATCGCCGTCATCGGCAAGGGCATCACCTTCGACAGCGGCGGAATCAATCTGAAGCCAACGGGCCATATCGAGGATATGCGTACCGACATGGCGGGTGCAGCCGCCGCACTGTACGCCTTCAAGTCCGTCGCGGAGCTTGGACTCAGGAAAAACATGTACGCCGTGCTCCCCCTCACGGAAAACATGCTCTCCGGCGAAGCCTACAGGCCCGGCGACGTGTTCAGGTCGTATCACGGCCTGACGGTCGAAATCGGCAATACCGACGCCGAGGGACGCCTCATCCTCGCCGACGCGATCGCCTTCACCGAAAAGACCCTGAAACCATCGTGCATGATCGATATCGCGACCCTGACGGGGGCATGCCTGGTCACCTTCGGTGAGCTCGTTGCCGCGTATCTTACCCGGGACGACGCCCTCGCCTCCCTCCTGGAGGAATCCGCCCGTGCGACGGGGGAATCTCTCTGGCGGCTCCCCCTCCTGAAGGATTACGAGGAAAACATGAAATCAGATATCGCGGACCTCTGCAATATATCATCCGAGAAAAACGCCGGCACGATCATGGGAGCCATATTCCTGAAGAATTTTGTTGCCGGCACGCCCTGGGCCCATATCGATATCGCGGGAACCGCGCGTTACTCCAAGCAGAGGGGATACCTACCGAAGCACGCCACGGGCTACGGAGTCCGGCTCCTTGTCGAAGCCATAACCGGCTGGAAGTGACGCGGCTCCCCGTGACGGGATTCCTTCGATATTGGCTTGACAAAACGCTCTCTGGGCCGAGAATCTGCTGAAACAATTTGCGGGGTATGCTATGTCATATTCAATCAGGGAAATCATCGACATTGCCATCGGCGTTGAGGAAACGGGATATGAATTCTACCGTGAGGCGATGAAAAAATTCAAGGACCCCTCGATTTCAGAGGTTTTCGATTTTCTTGCCGACGAAGAGCTCGTGCACAAGGAACTGTTCCAGTCCATGGCTACCGTGAAGGCGGATGCGGGGGTATTCACCGACGAATACTTTTCCTACCTGAAAGCGATCGGCGGGCCGAGGATCTTCAATCGTGATGCCGTGGACGCGCGCAAGGTCCTTGCCGGCATAACCACCCCCCGCGGCGCGGTCCAATACGCCTTCAACGCGGAAAAGGATTCCATTCTCCTTTACAGCGAGATGAAAAGGCTGTATCCCGATGGAAGCGAGAGCATCGCCGTCCTTGACAGGATCATCGCCGAGGAACGTAAACACGTTATCACGCTTATCGAACTTACCGACAGGCTCCTCCTCGATGAGCGGTAGTGAATCTCCCGGTCCTTGACGCGGCCCGGCGGGTCATTTGAAGATATCGCCGGTTTCTTTGTACCAGAGCACGAAATCAAGATGGCCCATGGGGATCCCGATCCCCGACGCGAAACCGCCGAGGAGTTTCTCGCAGGCAAGGTAGCGGGAGGGTGAGAGCGCCCCGGGCAATTCCTCAAGCAGTCCAAGGTTCACCATGTTCCTCAGGACATGGCGGTCAAGAATCGCGAGATCCTCACCGATACCGATATTCCGCATGAAATGGCTCGCCTCCTTGTAGCCTATGCCTTTCACGTGTGCCGCCATCCATTGTCGTGTCTCGTATGGATCACAGCCCCGCGACCGATGGATTTCACGAATAGATTCCCTCCTCTCAACAAACCTCTCTCGCGCATCAACAAGATACCGGGCCTTGTTGTTCCTGAACCGCACTATATTAATCGCCCGGCTGATTTCATCGCGGCTGCCGCCGAACAGCAGACCGCGATCGACAAGGAGCTCAATGGCCCGGCCGCACCGCCGGGCCCCCGACTGGGGAGTGAGGATGCAGAAGGCAAGCTCGGTGAACAGCTCCCCTTCATCAGCCGTTTCCCATAACATCCTGAACCCCTCGAGTCTCGTTTCCACGCGTTCCCTGATGGCGCGGTGCATTTCCAGTATTTCGCCTATCAATCCGCTTGACATTACCTACTTCCTATGTACCATTGACGTGCCGGAGGGTCCGGGAAACTCCCGATTTCTTGATCCCTGAACCAACGACCCCATGGTATGACCGATTGACCTCCTCGGGCCAATTCGGTTTATGAAATAAAATGGAGAAGCGCGTCTATGAGCAAAAAACTTTCCCCGGGCGCGGCCGCCCCTGCCTTTGTCCTGCCTGATTCCGAGGGTGAGGCCGTTTCCCTTAACGATTTTCGCGGTCGCTGGGTGGTGCTCTATTTTTATCCCAGGGACAATACCTCCGGGTGCACGACGGAGGCCATTGACTTCACCTCCCTTGCGCCTGAATTCAACCGGCTGAAGGCGACGATCGTCGGCGTAAGCCCCGATTCCTGCGAAAGCCACGGCAAATTCATTCTGAAGCATGATCTCGGCATCACCCTCCTCAGCGACCAGGGCAGGGACGTACTGAAACAATACGGCGCCTGGCAGCTCAAGAAGCTGTACGGCAAGGAAACCTACGGCGTCGTGCGCTCTACCTTTCTCATCGATGGCAAAGGAATCATCCGGCACGTCTGGGAAAAGGTCAGGGTCGCCGGTCACGCGGAAGAGGTGCTCGCCACGCTTCGCGAAATGAAACGATAATACGCGCCATAACGGGATACAACGTGAAATTCACAGGATCCCCGCTTGGACCTGTACCCCCGCGGAGAAACCCCGGAAATCCCCGTCACCGATACCCAGGTAATGTATCCCCCACGTAAGCCGGTACGATGTCCCGATCCCGATCCTTGCGCAGCGCGGAAGGTTCACGAAAAACCAGATCTCGGGTTCCACGAAAAAATATCGCGTCCCGGGTCCCGTCAGGTAATCACCGCCCAGGCGGCCCCATCCCGCGATGGTCCCGAGAGAGAAGTTGACTATGCTGTCATGAAAGATATGGTACGCGATATATCCCCCGCCGTAGAGCGTACGTATCGTTCCAGGCGCGCCGGGTATGATAGCGTGATTCCGGTCCGGCCTGACCGATCCGGCTGACTGGTACAGCGAAACCTCGCAGGCGCCCCCGATCGCGAAAATATGGTCAACAAGGAACGCGGCCCTCGCCCCGCCCTGGATCCCCCATCCCTTCCGGTAGAATGCCGCCCTGCCCGTTGCCCCGATATAGAAGCCGTTTTCGATGAAGCGGTTGTAATTGAGCATGTAAAGATCGCTCCCCCTTCCCTTCCTCGGAGTTCCCGGCTCGATATCAAGGGCTAACGCCGTGGAAGGGACCCATGGAACAACGCCCGCGAGTAAACCGGCAAGGAGACAGCAATACAACAAGCGACCCGTTGCCTTTCGATTATCCATCTCGTCCGCGGGAAGGGCTCCGCCCCG
>CAZKPR010000051.1:19080-21735 GCA_964554685.1 uncultured Leptospirales bacterium
AAGCTGTCTGAACGCCGCTTCTTCCCGGCCCCCTATGGTTTGATTGTCGTGCGATCGGATGCCATGAGAACCGACGGGATCTTCAGGGCACCCTTTCCTGCCACGGCGTCGATGAGCTCCTGAGGCGCCAGTCGATACCAGAGCTTCGCCTCGACCGTGAAGGGGCCCTTCGATCCATCGGGAAGCTTATATGATTCCGAAAGGCTCTTCATCGCCTCTATCCTGCGGTCCTTGAGTATTTCCCTTGCCTTCGCGACATTGTAGACCGGATTTCCCTTCCCGTCGCCGAATACGACTTGATAGACCACGCTTGAAGGGTCGAGGGCTCCGTTATTCTCGATTCTTCCGCTGTGCAGAAGGGTCTTTCCCCCCTCTCCCGTCACCTTTACTTCAAGCCAGACCTGGCGCACATGGGCGAGACCCGTGGGGATGCTGTGACCTGCACCGGTGTTTTTCACCGTGACTCGGATTGAACCTGCCTTCACCGATCCGTCTATCGATACCGTCGCAGCGTTTTTCAGCCGCTCCTCGGCAAGCCCGGCGTGGACGGAACTTCCTGAAAGAGCGGGCACAAGGGTATTGCCGCCCGCGAAATAATGCGTGTGGACATGCTCCCTTTCAGGCCCGCCGGATGCCGATTCTCCAGGATTCGATGGACGCTCCGTGGAGCCCGTGGCGGCAACTCCGGGGCGTTGATACATGTGGCAACCCTGGCAGGGTATCCCCTTCGACGGATAGGGGCTCGCCTCCCATTCCTCGTATGAAGTTTCGAGTTTGGTTCCAAAGACAACGTGTCGCACATCATGGCAGGTGCCGCATATTTCCGACCTCGTATGAAATTTTGAATACTCGCTTTCATGATAATCGGAAACGGAATCGCGGCGGGGCCCGCGCTTGGTCCCCGGATCGTCCTCCCCCCTCCCGGGATCGAGCCGGAGGTCGGCATTATAGATCTTTCCCGCACCGGTCGCGGAATGGCAGAAATCGCACTGCACGCCCTTTTGGGCCAGCTCGGGGATTTCCTTCACATGGTCCGAGGTTTTTACGGGCATGCCGCTCACGAACCCCACGGGTGTATGACATTTCACGCACAACTCGGCTTCCTTGATTTCATCCGGATCAGTGAGCCCCTTAAGATCGTTCAGGGCAACCTTCAGGTAAATCGGATCGCCATGAGAAAGGCTGTGAATTGACCCCTTCCACTGATCATAGATATCTCCGTGACACCCCGCGCAGGTCTCGGGCGACACGAACCGTGAGAGCTCGAAATGCCTGGTGCGCGTGCAGGCCGTTAACGGTATCATTGCGGCAACCAGTAACACCGCCGCGTACTGCATAGAAGACTTTCCCATGCCATGCCTCCCGGTTCCTGTTATAAGAGCAGACACCTCATCATGCGCAACACGGGAAAGGCAGGCAACCATTTTTTTTTTAAATAAAATTAGAAAAATATCGACCGATTGAGTACAGATTCCACCATGGTCTCATTGTTTGCTTGACAAATATTCAGAGTCCGATGAAATCATTCTTAATGAAGAATGACATTAAAAGCACTCTTATCAAGCACGGGATCAATCCGTCATTTCACAGATTGAAGATCTTCGAGTATCTCCGCGAAACCCGGCATCATCCGACAGTAGACACCATCTATGAGGATATCGCGGTTGAAATTCCCACGCTTTCGAAAACAACGGTCTACAATACCGTCAAGGCACTGGCGGAAAAGGGCCTCGTGTCCGCCATTACGATCGAGGACAAAGAAGTGCGCTATGACGCCGACACCTCCTTTCATGGACACTTCAAATGCACAGCCTGCGGCGCGCTCCATGACCTCGACATGCGCCAGATCTCCATCGGCAGCGCACTCTCAACGGGAAAGAAGGTGCAGGGCCATCTTGTTACCGAACGGCATATCTACCTGAAGGGAATCTGCAGGGAGTGCCAGAGATAACAGCGTCACGTTCCAAGACCCGGCTTTTCCGCCGCAGCGGCGTTTTTTTGCAGGTAATTCTTTTTTTTATTGCGCTTAACGGGGGTATTCTCTATTTTGTTATTATTGCAATTGTTAGTTAATGTCAGATACAGCCGCAATAGCAAAAAATTTGTTTGATATAATTCTTTTACTTGCTACATTATTATCTATGCAATCTAATTTTTAGCAATGCTACCATCCTCGAGGCGGTACATTGCAACGAAACACAGAATCAATTCACTTGTTGATAGGGAGGTCAAACGTATGAAAAAGTATATCTGCTCCGTGTGCGGTTATATCTACGACCCGGAAGCCGGAGATCCAGATGCAGGCATCAAGCCGGGTACGTCTTTCGAAAAGCTGCCCGACGACTGGGTATGCCCACAGTGCGGGGTCGGGAAGGATCAATTCGAGGCATACGAGGAATAGCGACACAAAACAAGAAAAATTTCGCCAAAGGAGGTTTGCCATGACGGCACGATTGCAAGTCTATAAATGCGAGGTCTGCGGGAACATCGTCGAGGTTCTCCACGAGGGAGACGGCACCCTGGTATGCTGCGGCCAGGACATGACGATCATGAAAGAGAACACCGTTGACGCCGCCAAGGAAAAACACGTACCCCATGTCACCAAGTCCGACAAGGGGCTCAAGGTCCAGGTCGGCGAAGTGGCTCATCCCATGG
>CAZKPR010000052.1:0-20958 GCA_964554685.1 uncultured Leptospirales bacterium
TGTTCCGGAATCCCCTGCCGGCATCTGGCAAAGGCATCCCTTCCCCGGCCTGTCCGGCCGGGGAAGGGGAGTAACGCGATGTTTTATTAAGATGGGGACTCCACCCGTTCCGGGTGACCCGGGCCCGGCAGCAGACCGGTCCATCCCCGAGTGCGGCCGCCCTCCGGTTTACAGATGTCCAGAACGGTGTCACCAACCCACCTGGATGATATCGATACAAAAAACCAGGGTAGTTGATTGTCCGGTTGACTACCGATTTTTTGTACTAGTCCGATAATCTACGGCACCTCTTTCAGCAGTATCATGCTTAGATTGCATGTATGATAACCACCCCCGGTTGCCACGTCAAGGTCTCCGCCGGAATTCTGAAAGACTTCAACAGTTAAATAATTGCTCTCGCCGGCGAGAAAAACCACTCCGGTGAGGTGTATCGTTGTCCCACCCGAAGCAAGGGCATCCCGTTCCTCCGACAGCACCACGCCAGGCCACGTTGTTCCTCGTACTTCGACCTTCCGTATGCCCGTGCTGTTCGATTCAAATCCGATATTCGCGCTCAACAGGTATATCCCGCTTTTTAGTATATACACCCGATTCGAATTTGTGGTCGTGCTATGCGCACCGGAGGTGTCCCAGTATTCATTTTCGAATTGGATGTCCGTGGTCGTGTTATTGGGGATTGTCTGGAGATTATTTCTATCTACATGGACAGCATGATCGGATTGACCTGCGGGGAGCATTATCCCCAGGTTGGCCTTTTGCTCCACGGAACCCAGTTCATCATCACAACTTGTAATAAAAAAAACGAGTGCGAAACTCAGGATTGATAGTACTATTCTCCTCATGGTTACCCTCCAGGCTGGCAATAGATTCTATTATCATATTTATTCATTAGAAAATGTCAATCAGATAATCACGTCACACATTCAGCTTATTAAGAAAATATCCGATTTTCGGCAACCGTCCAGTGGCGCCGTCACGCTAAACTGAGCATACGGAAGACATCGAAAAAGATGGGCCATGCGCTGCCATCTCCCGCTGGATCCGGCGTGCACAATGCCCCTATAGCCGAATCCCGGCTCGATGAAGAATCGGAAAACGGTGCAGGGGGCGGCGCCGTATGCTTCGTCGCTCGTTGTGGCAGGACACAGGGTCCATGAGAAGCAAAAACCGCCGCACGGGATGGCTCCCTTTTCGCCGGCGGAATAATATGCACGGAACGTCTCCTTTTTTAACTTGACTTCCCTGTTCCCCGGTGCTTCACTACTCTTAACAGATAACAGTCGCCATTCCCTGTTATCTGGTCTCTGGTAACGCCGCCGTCGTGTATACGCCCCGGCCGGCGCGGGAATCCATTCCGTGCCGCGCGGCGTCACAATATCATGGCCGCGGCGAACAATTTAAATGAAATTATTATCAATAACAGCAGCTGCCATGGTAATCCTCGGCTCCATGGGCACCGCGTCCGCGGTGAATCCCGTGGTGCTCGATGACGCCCTGCTGGACGGCGAATACCTGGGATTGCATTGCGAAATAGCCGAAGACAGGGAAAGCGGCCTGGACATTGAGGATATCGCGAAGGGCGGCCCGGGCACATTGACGTGGAAGCCCGGGGCGGATACAATTCCCGGGTTCGGCTACACGGCCTCGGCCTACTGGGTCAGGTTTACCGTGAGGAATCCCCGCCCCGCCGAGATGAACTGGTATCTCGAAGTATCCTATCCCCTCATAAACGCCATCGATCTCTATATCCAGGGACCCGACGGCGCGTTTTCCGTAAAGCGCCAGGGCACCCGCTACCCTTTTGACAGGAGGGACATCAGGCACCGGAATTTCATCTTTTCCCTTCATGAAAAGCCCGGGGGAAGCAGGACCTACTACCTCCGCTTCAAAACCGACAGTTCCATGAACATGCCCCTCAGGGCATGGTCGCCGGAAAACTTCATCGCCAGCCTGGGCAACGAACTGCCGGTCTTCTGGATCCTCAACGGGATCCTGCTCACGCTGATCATATACAACCTCTTTCTCTTCTTTTTCACGCGGGACCGCAACAGCCTCTACTACATGATGTCCGTCGCCTCGGGGATGCTCTTTGTTCTTTCCTTCTACGGCCTTTCCTTCCAGCACCTCTGGCCCGAATCACTCTGGTGGACCAACAGGAGCGTCCTCGTGGGGATATTTTCCACCAGTTTCTCCATTCTCCTCTTTTCCCGGTCGTTTTTAAAACTGCCGGAGATGAAGCCGACCATGGCAAGGGTCCTGCTTGTCATCGCTGTCATCAACATGATCGGCCTGGTCGCGTCGCTCGTGGCCCCCTATTCCTGGATGATCCGGATAGCCCTTGTCATGTGCCTGTTTTACGTGCTGCCGCTGATCAGCGCGGTCATGCTCATGATACGGGGAATGCGGGTGGCCTATTTTTACACCCTCAGCTGGGCGGTGTACCTGGGGGGTGTGCCGCTCATCGTGCTCAAGTCCTTCGGAATACTGCCCGACACCTTCATCACGAACTGGCTTTTCCTCATCGGGGCGGCGTGGCAGGCCATTCTCCTGGCGATCGGCCTCACGGACAAGATCAACACGATGAGCACCTCCCTCCTGGAGCTCAACCGGGACCTGGAGATCCGGGTCCGGGACCGCACCCGGGAGCTGACGGAGGCCAACGACAAGCTCCTGGAAATGGACAGGATCAAGTCGAATTTCTTCGCGAATATTTCCCACGAAATACGCACCCCCCTTACGCTGATACTCTCCCCCGTTGAATCGGCGCTCCAGGGGGACAGGAACATGCCGGTGGACGACGCGTTCCTCCTCAACATACACCGGAACGCCATACGCCTCCTGAAGCTGATAAACAACCTCCTTGATTTTTCAAAAATCGAGGCGGGGCAGATGGTGCTGAACGTCAAGGAATTGAACGTGGCAAGGATACTCAGGGTGTTCGTGGATTCGGTGCTCTCTTCCGCGGAATCGAAACGCGTGTCCCTCGAATTTTTCACGGACCGGGAGGACATCAGCCTTTTCCTTGACCTGGAAAAATTCGACAGGATCATCCTGAATCTTTTTTCCAACGCCCTGAAGTTCACCGACACGGGAGGTGCCATCGCGGTGCGCCTCCGCGCCTCGGATGATCTGTGCCGCATCGAGATCAGCGATTCGGGCGTCGGCATACCCCCGGACAAGATAGACCGGATATTCGACCGGTTCAGCCAGGCCGACATGACCTCGACCCGGTCGTACGAAGGCACGGGAATCGGCCTGGCCCTGGCGAAGGAATTCGTCGAGATGCACGGGGGCTCCATAGCCGTCACCAGCAGGCATATCGGCGACTACCCCGACGACCACGGGTCGGTCTTTACTGTGTTCCTTCCCACGGGAAAAAAACACCTGGAAGGAAGGAGCGACATAACATTCATCACGGATAGCCAGATCGAGGAATCGGTCTCCGACCACGCGTCGGTCATGGCGGGGTTTATTTCGCGCCTGGAACGACCCCGTCCCTCATTACGGTCCGCCCATCGCGCCGGGAAGGACGGCGATGACGTCCCCGGCGACGAAACCCGGAAAAGGATCCTCATCGTCGAGGACAACCCGGACATGAGGGACTTCCTTACCATGCTTCTCGAAAGGGATTACGAGATACACGTCGCCTTCAACGGTGAGGAGGGACTGCGCGCGACCCGCGATCTCAGGCCCGATCTCGTGCTCTCCGACGTGATGATGCCGATCATGAACGGCTATGACATGACCAGGGAAATCAAGGGAGACGGGGAACTGGATTTTATTCCGGTGATCCTCCTGACCGCCAAGGCCGACATGGCCTACAAGATCGAGGGACTGGAGCACGGGGCGGACGACTACCTGACCAAGCCCTTCAATTCGAAGGAGCTCCTGGCCAGGATACGGACCCTTCTGAACAACCACGAATACCAGAAGCTGATCCGCACCAGGAATCTCGAGATGGAGCGGGACCTCGAGGTGGCCCGCAAGCTCCAGCAGAAGCTCCTTCCCGAAAGCATGCCCATCATACCGGGCTATGAGCTCTATTCCTTTTACATACCGATGGACAAGGTGGGGGGCGATTTTTACGATTACCGTCTGCGTGATGGAATTCTGGACATTTTCATAGCCGACGTGTCGGGGCACGGGCTGCCCGGGGCCTTTCTCGCGACGCTGACGAAGCTGACCCTGGACAATATCCATGACAGGTCCTCCCCCGTCAGGGTGCAGACCATGCTCAACGAGGTCATCACCCGGTCCGTCGTGGACAGCGGCTTCGTGACGACGTTCTTCTGTTCCATAGACACGGGGAACAACGTGATGCGGTTCACCAACGCGGGCCATTGTCCACCCATCGTCTACAGGAGACGCAGCGGCGAATTCTTCGAGCTCCATTCCGCCGGGAACCCCCTGGGCTGGCTGAAGGACCTTGAGCTGGAGGAGAAGGAATTCCGCCTCGAGAAGGGGGACCGGGTGATCTTTTATACGGACGGCATAACGGAATGCCGCATCGGCGACCGCATTTTTTTCGGAGAGGAGAAGCTGAGGGACTTCATCAGGGAGAATGCCGCCAAGAAGCCGAAGGAATTTTCCGACCTCCTGATGGATTCCCTCAGGTCATTCAGGCAATCCGATTCATTCGACGATGACATCACCTTCGTGGTCTGTGACGTGACGGAGTGACGCCGTCGCCGGGTCCCTAAGGATGCCCATGCCCCGGGGCCGGCGCCCCGGGAGGCAATGATGCGGAATCATCGCAACCAATTCAATCCCCAGGAGCCGTGACATGCCCATACCGCTCACCTTCACCATCATCGAAATAAGCATCTATGTTTTTTTCATTGCCGTCCTGGTCCTCGTTTACCAGGAGAGGGAAAACAGGAGGGCCGAATATTTCACCCTCCTGGCGATCATCATATTCAGCTACATCGGGGATTATTCCTTTACCCACTTCTGCGAGCTCATGGCGCCTGTGAAGCCGTGCGAATCCCTCTCCGCCTGCATGATGATCAACCAGTATGCCAACGGCGAATTCCTGGTGATGCTGCCCGGAAACGAGCCGCTCTGGATCATGCTCGGCTGGGCCGTGCTCTTTTTCATCGCCATGAAAACGGCCCGGCTGCTGAACGCGCCCTTCTACCTGAGGCCGGTGCTCAGCGCGTTGCTGGTGGCGAACATCGACTGGGCCATGGAGCCGGTTGCCGTCAATTTCGGCTGGTGGGTATGGAAGGACAATCCCGCGACGAACGTTTTCTTCAACAGTCCTTATTCCAATTTCCTCGCCTGGTACATTCTCGTGTTTTCGTACTCATTCATGGTGCAGATGGGCTTCAAATGGTTCAACCCCGCAACGGAGGGAAAGAAAATCCTCCGCGACATGCTCGTGCCGCTCCTTGCCATCATACCCGCACTGCTCGCGGTGCTTCTCATCGTCTTCGGCTTCTTCCATGCCGCCCTGTACTGCACCATAGGGCAGACCCTCGCGATGGTCCTCGTCTTCGGGATATCGATATTCTTCGTGTTCGCATACGCCTGGGACTTCAGGAAGGACAACGCGTTCGACTGGAAGGCCGGCCTGCTCCTGGCAATCCCCGCTTATTTTTACGCTCTCTATTTCATCCTGCTCATCGCCACGGGACTCTACGAGAAGGAGGGATGCTACCCCATCCTGGCGGTGTACCTGCCGGCGATCAGCTCCGTCGGGATGATATGCTACATGTGGCCGTTCCTGGAGAGTATCTTCAGGTTCTTCCGGAAATTCCGTCCCGGCGGGGGGAGGTAGGCGGACCTACCTTGCCGGATAATAGGTCATGGGGACGCTTCCCCTGGAAAGCACGATCTGCCAGAGCTGGATGTGCCGCGCCCTGAAGGTCCCCCTTCCTGCGAGGAGGTAGAACTTCCACATCCGGTAGAAGCGGTGCCGGTCCGCCGTTGCGGCCCCCTGGGGGGCCTCGATTGCGTTCTTCCAGTAGGCATCGAAGTTCTTCCACCACTCGTGGAGCGTCACGTGGTAATCGTACCCGAAATTCTGCCAGTCCTCCATGACGAAGAGCCCTTCGAAGGCCTTCCCCAGCTGGCGTATGGACGGCAGGGTGCCGTTCGGGAAGATATACCGGTCATACCAGGGATCGCAGTGGTGCTTGGTGGTGTTGATGCCGATGGTGTGCAGCAGAAAGAGCCCCCGATCCTTCAACTGGTCATGGACTATCCGCATCCATTCACGGTAATTCTTCGGGCCCACGTGCTCGCACAGCCCTATTGAGACGATCTTGTCGAATTGACGCCCCCCGGGGTTGTAGGCGGCGGTGTCGCGATAATCGCAGAGGTGAACTTCCACGGGAAGGCCCCGGCAGAATTCACGGGCGAAATCGACCTGCTGCCGGGAAATGTTCACCCCCGTCACCCTGCAGCCGTAGCGCTCCGCCATGTGCTTCGCCAGGCCGCCGAAGCCGCACCCCAGGTCAAGAACATGGTCGCTCTCCCTGAGGTCGATTTTCCTGCAGATCAGCTCATACTTGTCGAGCTGGGCGTCGTCGAGGTTCGCGCCCTCCTTCCAGTAGGCGCATGTGTAGGCCATCGTTTTACCCAGCATGTTGCGGTACAACTCGGTATCGAGGTTGTAATGGAGCTCGGCCACGGCCCGGGACGCCTTCCTGTTCTGCCGGTTGAAGAATTTCGCCTGCAGCGCGCTGATGGCGTCGGTGAAATGGCCTTTCAGCGCCCCGGAGGCAAAGAGACGGCACACCATCTCATCAAGGTGTTCGCAGTCCCACCATCCGTCCATGTAGGATTCACCCAGCCCCAGGGAGCCGTACAGCGCCACCCTTCGGTAGAAGCCGTCATTCGCGACGGCGATGTCATGGGGCCTGCCGCCATTGAGGGCGATGCCCGCATCATCCAGAGTTTTTCCGACAAGGCTTTTGAAGAGTTCCATTGTGCTTCCATTGAAACCTGAAAATTTTCTTATACCATCGAACATCCCTCTCCGCGGGAAAAGTCAATTAATTGATTTCGGCGAACCGGGAATGTATCTCAGCCGGGCAATGCTGTCAGGGGGTCACTTCATACACCTTTTTCCGTGTCTTCATGAACTGGATGACGACCGTCAAGGGAATTTCATCCTGAGAGAAATTTTGTTTTTGTAATCCCTTTTCCGGTTTAATGAAAAAAACCTGTTCGTACATCGTGCCATCCCCCGACCATTTCAGAGTCGTGTCGAGGAACGCGCAGGGGACCGACTTCCCTTTCGCATCGGTAACGCGGATTACAACCCCGTCCTTTGTCCGGTGAAGGGGTTTCGTATGCCGGATCCTGAACACGAGACAATTCTCTCTCTCGTTTTCAAATGAAGCGAGATGGGCGACTTTCCTGTTTTTCACGGCGAGAGACAGGCCCGGATCTTCAATGATCCCCTCCCTTGTCTTGTCCATTACGAACTTAAAGTATGACCTATCAAGTATTTTAAAATCAATGGACATGAGGCCAATGGACTCTTTTAATTCCTTCTTCGAAACGACACTTTCCGTTTCCTTGATTTTCGGGCCCGCCATAAGACCGGCGACAAACAGGGAAACTAGCGCTCCCGCCATGACTATCCTTTTCATGATGCACCTCGAAGATTGTAAGCTATCGGGCAGCCGGGGAACGTACGACCTCTCTTCCCCCCGCCGACACCGCGCGGCGGGCCCGGACGGAATTAAGCGTGGCACACCGGGGGAAGCTTGACAAGAAAAAAATAACGTGGGGATCTCCAGGGTGACCCGGCGTGACGGAAACGGGCGCCGTTCCCTATCGCACCAGTTCTACCCCGGGCTTCATGACGAGGAGACCGATGAGATGACCGTACCGCTCATCACAAATGGCGGCCGATGAACACGAGGCCGAGCTTCGATGCGCGGTTCGATTGCACCGCCCCCTCGAGGCCGTCGAGGTCGGTCGAAACCATCTTCTCTTTCCCCTCCACGCCTGCGTCGTACACGATACGCGCAGGCGTGTTTCCCGGGAACGACCGCTTCAGCGCCGAGGCCACCTTCCTGATCCTGTCGAGGGCCATGAATATCACCAGGGTGTCGCCGTTCTCCGCGGCGCCCTTCACCATGAGGCGGTTTTTCACCAGGGCCTCCGGTTCCGTCAGCACGACGGAGCCCTCCGTCACGGACCCGTCGCGGAACAGCGCGCTTGCGGCGCTGAAGGCGCTGATCCCGGGTACGACCTCGACATGGTCCTTCTTCACGTGGGGAAAAACCCAGTTCCGCCACCCCCCGTACAGGGTCGGGTCCCCGGGCTCGAGGAGCCCCACGGATTTTCCCTCCTTCAGGCACCTGTCCAGGAGGGCCATGTTCTTTTTGTATAAGGCATCCGCGGCCCTTACGCTCTCGCCCTCGGAAACGGAGGGAAACTTCTTGCGGTAAAAGCGCGGCACCTGGAGGAAGGGATCGAAGAGGACGGGGCGGGAGCCGATATCGCCGGCCAGCTTCGCGACGAGATACTCGCCCCCGATGAAGGCGTCGCATTTCCCGATGACCGAAAGGGCGCGGAGGGTCAGGAGGTCCCTGTCGCCGGCGCCGGTCCCGATTACGTACAGCTTCCCCGGCGTGGCGGCGCGGGAGCCCCCGCACGCCATAAAACCGGCGGCGATTCCCGCCGTCAAGATGAACGCGAATACTCTCCGCATGGTCCCTCCCGCATGCCTGTCGATGCGCCGCGCCTACCGCATCTGCCGCGCCATGGCGCGGAACATCTCTATGGTCTCGATCTCCATATCGTCGCCGTCCTTGTTGTAATCGACATAGGCCGAGCTCTTGGCGATCACCGTGCGGTACTTCGGGTAGACGTAGATGAACTGCCCGTAGATCCCGATGGCGAGGAAGTCGCCGTCCGGGTTCTCCGGGATCCACCACTGGTAGCCGTACCCGAGGGTCCAGTCGTGGGTCTTCGGATCGTCCCCCGGCATCAGGTGCGGCGCGTCGGGCGTCACCGAGGCCCTGACCCACGCGGCGGGGACCACCTCCTCGCCGCCCCACCTGCCGTTGTTGAGATAGAGGAGGCCGAAGCGCGCGTAGTCGCGGAGAACGGCGTTGAGCCCGCCGAAGACCATCTCCATGCCGTCGCCGTCCACGAGCCAGTAGGCGTCCGATTCCATGCCGATTTTTTTCCAGATCTTTTCCTCGAGGTACGCCGTGACCGACTTCTTCGTCGCTTCGCGGAGCAGCATCCCCAGGGCCTGGGTGTCGGCGCTCACGTAGTGCCGGTAGGTGCCGGGCTTCCGCTCGTTCTTCAGGGAGGCGACGAAATCATCCAGGGACGTGCCGAAGGCGATGGTGCGTCCCATCCGCTGTATGTCCGAGGAGAAGTCGCCGTAGTCCTCGTTGAAGCGTATGCCCGAGGACATGTTCATCACGTCCCTGATGGACACGCCGTCATACCCGGAGCCCTTGAGCCGCGGCACGTAGTCCGTGATTGGCTGGTTGATGTCCCTGATATGGCCCTCGCTGACCGCGATGCCCACCAGGGCGGAGATGAAGGACTTGGACACGGACCAGGAAATGACCCGGCTCTTCTCCGTGTTGCCGCGGTAATACTCCTCGAACAGGATCGTGTCGTCCTTTATAACCACCATTCCCGTCGTGCCCGTGCGCTCGAGGAAATCCCGGAGGTTCTTCGTTTTGCCCCGGAACACGTATGTTTCGGGCAGGGCCACGGGCCTTCTCCCGAAATCGAACACGGGGCCGCCGCGGCGGACCACCTTCGTGGGGAAGGTCCCGTCGGCGCTCCTGAAATTCTCGTCGATTACGCCGGCGTCGAAAAGCGTCATGGCGCCGTACACCTGGCGTATCTTTTTATGGAATATGCCGGCCAGAAGGGCGACGAGGAGAAGTATGACGGCGGCGACTTTCACTGTTTTTTTCATGGGGCCTCCAGGCTATCCGGGAATATCCGCCCTATACGGCAACGGCCGGCGGGACACGGAACGACCATATCCGGGCTACTATTGGGTATCGGATCGATTATTTCAAGATAAAAACCGGCGGTGAGGGTGCGTGCGATTACAGGTCGGGCCTACACCGTTCCGCGTGTATCCTGTCGAGCAGGTGATAGAAATCACCTTCCGGCCTGGCGGCATGTGCCCGCTCGACCAGTGAAATCGCGCCCGGGCCACACGATGACACGCAGAGGCCGCACCCGACGCATCGCCTCTGATTGACCGTGTAGAAGGGATCCCCCGCGTCTATGGCGGCCATCTGGCAGCGCTCCAGGCATTCGCCGCACGCGGTGCAGAGCGCGGGATCGACCGCGGCCTGGTAGGTCGAATCCACGTAGTCGCCCGGGTTGGGAAGCAGCTTCATGCCCGAGAGAAAGCCGCAGCAGCAGGTGCAGCAGGAGCAGATGGCCGCGTGTTCCTCGGTGTTGGTCGCGCTCAGTATCAGGGCCGATTTCTCCGCGAGGTCGAGCACCGCCAGCGCCTCCTCCGGCCCGATGGGCCTCGCCATGCCGTAATCCATGTAGAAACGAGCCACGTCGCCGAAGACCAGGCAGGTCTCGCGGGGATTGTCGCATTTCTTTCCCAGGAGCTCGTTCTTCTTCCTGCAGATGCAGTCCGCGAGGGCGATCGTATCCTGGGACATCACGAAGTCGCGGGCCCGGTCATAGGTCTCCACGAAGGATTTCGAACTGATCGCAGAGCCGACCGGCACCGTCCTCAGCTGTTTTATTTTCGATGAAAGCCAGTGGATGCCGTAAAACATCTTGTACGCCTCAAAAAGCTCGGCGAACTCCCGGTCGATCCTGCCTAACTGGAACTCGAAAATCCCGACGACGTAGGAGATAGCCATGTATTTTTTCCGGTCGCCGTCACGCACCCTGAAGATAAGCCCCTTTTCAGCCAGCTTCTCAATCTTTTCCTCCGCCTCCGCCTCGGCAAGGCCGAGGCGGGGCGCGATCACGGCGATCTCCTCGGCCACGGGCCTCAGCGCCATGGCGAGCTCGGCCTCCTCCGTTTTGAAAAGCTTCTTTAACAGCCTGATCTCATGCCCGTCTTTCGTAGCCGGGAATCCCCCCGGAAGGCTGTGCAGGTGCTCCCTGAGACGCGCGTATACCTCTTCTCCACCCATGACATCTCCTCCTTTTTATATTTATCGCATCCCCCCGATGCGTATAACGGATACGCACTGCCAACGCCGGATAGCCGGGAAAATCCCGGCTCGGTATATAACGATAGGGCTGAATACTATCAAGTATAGCAGGATCCGGGAGGAAAGCAAACAAAAAGTCGCGCCGCGGAGCATGCAGGCTTGGGTGTCGCGATATCTCAAAAAATGACAACCCCCTGTTGCCAGGAGGTTGTCTCTCTTAAGACGTGGATAATGGATTTTTCCTATTACCTGAGGTACGCGGCGGCCTTGGAGGCCACGTCGGACTTGGTGACGAGCTCCATGTGGTCATAGCTCCAGAAGGTGGCCACGTGGGTCGCGCCGCTGATCTGCTCGTCTCCGCGGGCGACGGCTCCGTCGCTGTCCCTCCAGTAGATCGTCATCAGGGTGTCCCAGCCGAGCTGGAGCTCGCCGCCCCATCCCCAGCAGTCCCATCCGTCGCCGTCACCGCCGATCGTGTAGATCTTGCCGCCGCTGTAGAGGGGCGCGCCCACCACGGGATAGGCCGGGTTGAAGGTGTTGAGCACGTAGCTCGGCTTGAGCTGGTTCGCCGCCGCTTCCGCGCCAATGAAGAAGGACAGCCATGCCGCGACATTCGCCAGGGGGGATCCTTTATGCGGGGTCCCCAGGGTCACCAGGCCCGCCACGGTGTTGGGGTAGCGCTTGATGTAGCAGCGGCTGACAAGGCCGCCCATGCTGTGGGCGATTATGTTGAATTGCGAGCTGAGCCCGTAGGAGGACTGGAGCTTGGTGATTTTCGCCCTCATCTTGGTCGCCTGGTCGTAGATCGTGTCGTCGCCGGCGGTGTAGTCATTTTCTCCGCAGAATCGGATGACCCTTCCGTTGATGGTCCGCGTCCAGTACCTTGTTGAGTCGTTGGTGTAGATGACATACACGTTCCCCGAGCCCCATATGGAAGCGACTTTATCGAGAAACGCGTCACTCCACTGGTGTTTGTTCGTCAGGCCGTGCAGCAGCACAAGATCATAGGTCTTGGCCGACGCGGCAATAGACGCCATCATGCAGAAAGCCATCGCAAGGATGAGAACCTTTTTCATTACAAACCTCCTTAATCAGGCCAATTATTATTACGTGCTCCATAAAAACCGTCCGGATGGTTTTTATGGTTTGAATATAGCATTGCATCTTATCATCGTCTGGCCAAATCATAATAAAATTGATTTTGTCCAGATAAATATACACTTTGATGAATTTGAATACTATTGGGGGCTTAAAATGAACTATTTTTTTACCCGAAATTCGGTTGGAGTGGTGGTATACACCTTGAGGAAGGCGCGATTAAACGTTCTGAGACTTTCAAACCCAACAGAATAGGCGATATCGATAATGTTTTCATTCGTCTCGATGAGCCTTTTCGCCGCGTCTTTGATCCGCAATTCGTTGATATGGTCCCCGATCTTTTTGCCCGTGTAGATGGCGAAGTATTTGCCGAGGTGGTTGGGGCTCATGCCGGCCATTGCGGCCAGTCCCTCCCGCGAGAGATTGTCATGGTAATTTCCGGCGATATAGCTGATGACGGATTGCAGCTTTTCTTCGGTTCCGGGAGTGACCGCCCCGTCCTTCCGGTCCCTCTTTCGCGCCACCGCCCCGAATCCGGCCCGGAGGCGAATGGCCGCGACTCCCAGGATATCTATCAGAAAATCGGCATCCTCGGCAGTAAAAGGCATGCTGCCGGGTCCTCCTTCCACGCAACAGGCGCCCACCACCCCGCCGGCGTCTCGGATGGGTACGCAGAGAACTGAACCGGTGATGGAATCGCCCCTGTTCTCCGCGTCAGCCGCTCCATGGCCCGTCTCCGGGCCACTGTCCCACCGGGCCCCGTCACCTGAAAACGCCGATGCCGCCGTCATCCGATGGCGCGTCGAACCGGCCGGCAGCGCCCCCCGCTCGAAACGGGGGGAACAGGCCTCATCGGCCGGATCCCCGAGGTAAAGGGAACATCCCTGCGCCCCCGTCATCTCGACGGAACGCGACGTTATGAGATCAAGGAGCGTCTCCTCGGTGGCGCATGCCGCGATCTCACGGCCTATCCTGGCCGCCGCCTGCGCGCGTTCACGGCCCATCACTTCCTTCAGCGCGGACACGCGTCCCCCGTCCTCCCTGATTCCCAGCATGAGGGCGGTGCGCGCGGCATGAAGCACCGATCCGATATCGGAAAAAATGCGGTACGCCTCTTCGAGACGCTCCCGGGACGCGCGGTCCTCGCCGGCCTGGGCGAGGGATACCCCATAGTCATAGAGCCCCCGGGCCGTCTCGAAACGCCGGCAGGTTCGACGGCAGGCGGCAATGCTCTTCTCAAAGTGCGACACGGCCTTCGACCTATTGCCCATAACCGCATGGCACCGCGCCAGCACGCGGAGTGATCCGCCATGATGGGTCACCCACCGTCGCGTTTTCCGCGCGGCGAGCCTCGCGAGGCGCCTAACGCGTTTCAGGCAACGCGCGCGCTCAGCCGCCGACAGCTCGTGTTCCCGCTGCAGGTAGTCGTCGAGGCGGGCCTGCGCGAGGGCCGGGTACAACAGGATGACGTACTGCTTCAGGAAATCCCCACGTTCAATGAGCACGCGCGCCTCGGCAAGATACCCGATGGCCGCACCCGGCTCTCCGCGCTCCAGGGCGTTCATCCCGAGCTCGATGAGCGATGAGCAGTAGTTGAAGGGAATGTTTCGCGCCCGGCTCAGATCCCGCGCGCTTTCGGCACTGCGGTCCGCCGCGACGAGATCGCCCTGCTCGCGGTAGACCTGGGAGTAATAGATGTCCGCGGCGGAAACCGCGTAGGCGTCGTCGGCCTCCTCGGCGCTGGCCCGGTAGCGCCGGTTCATCTCGAGCGCGCCCCGGTAGTCGCCGGAGTAATAGCGGCAGTGCACAAGGCCGTTGAGCACCATGGCGTATTCCTTGGCGTCGCCCAGCCGGCGATAGATATCCAGGGCCCTCCCGAAATAGAGCGCGGCGGCGGTGTAATCGCCCGTCCATTCGTGGAAGTACCCCAGCAATTCACAGTTTTTCGCGACGCCGCCCTCATGCCCGAGTGATTCGTTAAGCGCGAGTCCCCGCTCATGGTACCGGAGCGATCGGCCGAACAGGGGGATGGCCATGCACATGGATGCGTAGCCGTAGTAGGCCAGGGCCAGCTCCGCCGATGGTCCCACGCGGCGTTCGGCGATGTTCAGCACCCTTAAAACGAGTCGCACGAGCTTGATCTTGTCATTGAGGGCGTACGTCATGGCGAGGGGTTCATAGAAGCGGAGAATATCTCGAAACCGACGGGTATCGGTTCGAGGGACCCGGCGCGCCAGGGCGAAGGGTAACGCGGCATGCGCCACGTGCCCGAAGAGCCCGCGGACGATTCCGGCGGCAACGGCGCCCCTGGACCGCGGGAGCACCTCCCCCAGCAGGTCCAGGCCACGGGCCGAATTCTCTTCGCATCCGAGCCAGTCGCCGCGTCGATAGCAGGCATCGGCGAGGTGCCGGTATACGGCAGCCCGGTCAGCAGTATCGGTTATCAGCGGCAGGACCGCCTGCAGTGTTTCGATCCCCGCATCGATGCGGCCGGTGATGATCTGAAGCTCGCCGACCTCAACGGTGCACCTCACGAAGAGCGCCCGGTGCGACTCCCCGACGGGGCGATCGATGCTGCGGATCACCTCCTGCAGGTATCGGCCGGCGCTCTCGAGGGCGTAGCGCTCCCGCGCCCGCATCCCGGCTTCGCAGGCCCATCGGCTGATCATCTCCTTTTCGGCCGCTTCGATGGCATGGTGCGCGATATCGAAGAGGCCCTCGTCGGTTTCATGGGCGCGCATGCTGATGAGGGTCTCCGCGGTCTTCCGGTGAATCTCCCGCCTCCGCTCCGCCCCGGGCATGCCGGACAGGGCGTCCCTGATCCGATCGTGCATGAACGAGTAGGCTCCCCGGGACTGCCGATCCGCTTCAACGATATACCGCTTCTCGGCATGATCGACCGCTTCAAGGACCCGGCCGATGTCGATGCCGCACACCGCCGCGACCAGGTCGGGACTGAAGGACCGGCCGATGACCGCGGCCACGGAAAGAATGGAGCACGACGCCTCATCGAGATCTTCCAGCCTTCCCTGCAGCACCGCCTCATCCTCGGTTGCATCCTCGAGCGAGGCCAGGCGGTCCCGGTCCACGGTCCAGCGGCCGCCGCCATAGCGCACCGCCCCCGCCGCGATGCAGCGCTCTACAAGCCCGATGGCAACCAGCGGTATGCCGCGGCTCAGGGGATAGACGTGCCGCGCCAGTGTCTGCACATCGTCGCCATCGTCGCGCAGGAGCCTTGAAACGAAAAGCGCATGCATTCCCTCGTCAAAGGCGGCGAGGGAGATGTGCTCCCGCGTCGTCCCGTCGCCGGGACCGCTCTCCAGCATTCTTCCGACACCGTTCGCATGCTCCGATCCGATCCCGGCGGTCAGCACGATCATGAGCGGGTGATCGACCTGCGTTGACGCGGCCTCGGCGAGGATCGCCAGGGTCTCGTCATCCGACCAGTGCGCCTCCTCGATGACGAGCACCAGCCCCTTTTCAGAGTCACCCAGGAATCCCAGGAGCCGCGCCGCGATAACGTTGAAGCGGGCCGCTTCATGATTGATCCTAACCGCTTCGACCGGGCCCGGCTCGCCAATTATCGCCGCAATCGCGGGACTCAGCTTCGTCAGGAGCCCTCCCACGCCCGAGAATTCGCGTGCCGCCCGATCGCGCATCGACGCGGCCTTCTCCTCCGGATAGGTGCCGAACCGGCGCACGTAGCCGCCCAGGGCCTCCGCGAGGGGCCCGTACGGCTTCACCGATTCCCGGGAAACGCACCGGCCCTCGATGACGGCGCCGCCGGTTTCATAGACATGATATTTGAACTCTTCGATAAGACGGGTTTTCCCCGATCCGATGGGGCCGGTAACGACACAGAGGGTGCACCTTCCCCCGCGGGTGACAGCGAAGAGCCTTTTCAGCCGGTCGATTTCCCGTTCCCTGCCGGTCATTGGCCCGAAGAGCTCGACCCTGAGCGTATGATCCTCGAGACCGGGTATGAAATCCGTATCCCCACGGAACACCCGCTCAAGATCGGCCCTGAGGCCTTTCGTTCCCTGGTAGCGCCGATCGGGCTCTTTTTCAAGAAGACGCATGATGATGCGGTCAAGCATGACGGGCTGGCGGTTGACGAGGCGCGACGGGGGATCGGGAACCACCGTCAGGTGCCGGTGAACCATTGACGTCACGCTGTCGCCGGTGACGGGCATACGGCCGGTCGTCATGTGATAGAGCAGCACGCCGAGAAGATACAGGTCGGTGCGCTCATCCACCCGGCGGCGGAACAGTCCGGTCTGCTCCGGCGCCAGGTAGCCGAAGAGTTCCATGCGCTCCTCGGGTCCGAACTGGCCGGCAAGCTCTATCAGGTGCGCCAGGCCGAATCCGTCAAGCAGCGCCTCGCCGCCGGGTTCCTTTCCCCCGGCAGCCTTCACCCCCTTAGATTCACCCGGCCCGCGGAGGAAGACATTGCCGGGGCGTATGCTCTTATGGACGATCCCCCGCTCGTGGGCGTATTCAAGCGCCCGGCACAGGTCGACGGCATACCGAACGACGTCCCCCGCCGCCAGGGGGCCCTTTCGCAGAGTATCGGCAAGGGCCTGATCCCCGCGGCTCGCGGTGATTACATACGGCATTCCGAACAGTTCGCCGAAATCGATCACTCGCAGGATGGCGGGATGGTCGAACCCCCGGACCATGGCCATCTCGGAGCGGAAGCGGATTGCGTCTTCAACGCGCGTCGAAACGGAATCCGCCCTGAACACCGTGACATCGACGGCCTCTCCTCCGCCGGCGGGACACGCCCGGTAGCGCGCACTGAACCGGTCCGCGCCGATCTGCCCGGCGATACGGTACGATCCGCCGATTGTCTTCCCGATGATATCCATCGACTTCGCGTTCCTGGTTTTAGTGGTGCGTCGTTAAAGGGAAAAGTCAAGAGATTATTGACGAAGGGAAGCGCTTCCCTGGGGCGAAAGACGAAGGTTCAGATGCAGGATCCGCTCTCCCCTGCGCGACCAATCGACATCGAGGATACGCCCGGTGGATGCCCCCAGGCAGAAAGCAGCGAAGGTTCCCGCCATGAAACGGGATGACAGGAAAAACAGCGCTTCGGGAATAAGAAACCACCGGTTTCACGCATAGTTTCTCGCGGCGTTGATAATGCCGTAGGAGGATCGGATCACCATCTTGGTGTAGCGCTCAACCGACTGTTCGCTTCCCCCGTTCTTTTTCAGCTCGTCCAGCCGGCACAGCGCATACTGCTGTATCACGCAGAGGGGAAGCACGGTTTTTTCCCTGAGCTCGATCGAGAGCTGGTCTTTCGGGTTGCCCGCCATCAGATACGGGTAGCCCGATACCTCAAGGAGGGCCTCGTGGGCACGATTGAATTCATCGAAGAGCATCTGCCAGAGTTCATGATACTCTTCATCGTGAGCGCTATGCCGCGTCAGCCTGAAGTTGCTTTTCTTGAGCACCATCATGCTGTTTTCCACCAGGGTCCTGAAAAAAAGGGAGTTCCGAAAGAGTTCCTGCAGCTCCCCGGCGGCGTCCTTTTTCAGCATGTGCGAAAGGGCGTGGCCGAAACCATAGAACCCGGGAATATTCTGCTTGTTCATCGCCCATGATGCCACGAAGGGGATCGCCCGCAGGTCCCTGAGCGTGAACTTTTCAGGTTCCTTCCGCCTGTCGGGACGGCTGCCGATATTGGTTTTGCCGTAATAGAGCATGGCCGTCCGGTGCACCATGTAGTCGGTGAATTGTTCATGGTCCCTGAGGCGGGCGTACGCATCGTGGCTCATGCGGGAAATTCTATCCATCAACTCCCGCTCCGCCGGCGTCGGGTCATGGCGGTAGTGTTCGAAGAGGCTGTTCTTCACGCACGCGCTGACCAGCTGTTCCATGTTGTACCGGGCCGACATGGCCGTGCCGAAATTGGAGCTTATGGTCTGTCCCTGGACGGTCAGGTGAACCCGCCGGTTTTCGATGCTCCTTCCATGGGAGGCGTAGTAGTTATGGGTCTTCCCGCCCCCCCGGGCAGCGGGGCCGCCCCTGCCGTCAAAAAAGGTCACTTCCATGTCGTGATCACGCGCCACGGCGGTGAGCGCTTCCTTGGCGCGGTAGATGGACCAGTTGGCGGTAAAGTACCCCCCGTCCTTGGTACCGTCCGAGAAACCGAGCATGATGGTCTGTTGTTTATTTCGTCTGCCGAGATGACTGGAGTAGTGCCGGTTCCGGTAGAGGCCCGTCATGGCGCGTGAGCAATTCTCAAGGTCGCTGACGGTTTCGAAGAGGGGAACGATATCCACGGTAAGCTCTTCGGCCTTCCATCCCGCGCACCGGAAGAGGGCCATCAGTTCAAGGACATCGACCTCGCCGGTGCAGTTGCTGATGATGTACCGGTTGCATCCCTCCTCGCCGTTGATCTCCTGAATATCCCTGATGACCTTCAGGCTCTTGATGGTCTCGATACCCCTTTCGGAACGCAGTTCAAAATGTTCCGTGTCCATTGACTCGAGGAAGTCCGCTTTCGACGCGTCATCAAGCGAGAGGTACTCCTCATGGCGTCCCTGGCTTTCCAGGATCTCCATGAGGACCCCGCGGTGGGTATTCCGATCCTGGCGGATGTCAAGGGTGGCGAAATGGTAGCCGAAGATCCTGATGATGTGTATAAGCCTTTCAACGTCGTTCCGGTAAATGTCGTCATACTCCCGGTGGAGGACGTCCTGGATTTCTTCAAGCATTGAAATGACCTGACGCGCGGAGAGTTCCGGCTTTCCCTCGGAGAGCATGCCCGCCAGGAAGCAATTCTCAATTTTTTTCAGGGGCTCCATGAAGGGCCTGAAGGTGAGACGGCGGCGCAGCATCCGGACTTCGTCATGGTACTTTTGAAATATCGACGCCCTGAGGCGGTGAGCGACCTTCAGGGATGTTTCGGCGGTCACGAAGGGATTCCCGTCCCTGTCTCCCCCCGGCCAGAAACCGAGCTCTATGAGCCTCGGGTTTATCATCACTTCCCGGTCACCCGGCAGCTCATTGAAGAGGATCTCCTGGATGGCAAGTATGGCGTCGTAAAAAACATTTTCCAGGTACCAGACCAGGCTGAGGGCCTCATCATAGGGCGTCGGTTTCTCCTTCTTGAAAAAGGGAGTGTATGAAAGCTGCTGAAGCAGGGTGCTTATGGTACCGAGTTCGTTGTCATGGATCGCGTCCTGGAGATCGTTAATGATTCCGAGAATCGTGCCGGGGTAAAACTGGGTCGGATGGGCGGTAAGCACGAGGCGCACCCGGATTTCCGACACGGCCCTGACGATTTCCGCGGACTTCCCCTCGGCGATGGCGTTGCTTATCATGAAGGCCAGGGAGTTGGGCCCGTAGAGATTGTTTATCCTGTCGAACGCGGCGTCCTCGACCGCGTCAAAAAGCACCACCTCCCGTTCCACGTACTTTATAACCTGGAACAGGTTGCCGATGACGGTCTCTTCAGGCATATCGCGGGGAAAAAAAGAGTCGATGATCTCACCGGGGGTTTCAGCGGTGTCGATGGCGGCCGCGACATGTTCATGGAATTCCGAAAGGAGCTTGCCCGCGGGCATGCCGCGCAGGGGAAGGCCGAGAAAGACCGAATCCAGGAAACGGAACTTCTTTTCAACCGATTCGATAAACTGCCGGGCTACCACATGCCTGTTCATTTTCCGATGTATACCTTCCGAATCGCAGCCCTGGGAAATGTCCGCCCTTTCGGGGACCGGCAGGGCTGCACAATCCCGTTTTTGTGAACAAATAGTGGACTGCCGAAAAGCAATTGCAAGGTAAAAAAGATGGGCAGGGGCCATAATTTTTTTCAACGCAGAGGTCGCAAAGTTCGCGGAGGATGATCGGTTAAATGACGCGATTCGGCTATTTAAGGTGATTACAAATGGGATGTTTACAATATCAATAGACCCTTCTCTGGTTAATTAGTATGAAACAAAATTATCAATAAAAATATCGTACATCAATAATAGATCCGACCTTTGGTAAATCTGTTATTGTCGCGCCATCTGTTATTGTGATTGTATTAATTCCGGCATTGTGAGTTCAAGTCTTCAGGGGGAAAGCGGTATTCCCCGTCAGGGCTGTGAGGTTGGATTCCGGGAGGACCGGCAGGTGAAAAAAACAATCGCCCCGTTGCTGCTCTTGATTGGCATTCTGCTTGTGCACCACGGGAATGCCGGCCCGGATATCCGGGAAATCGAGCTGGCGAAACAATACCTGGAACTGGACATTAATACCGACGGCATGAGCCCCGTGAGCGTATACCCCGACCAGAAGGTGTATCGCATGGGTGATCCATTATCACCAACGATGATATATAGTTATACTAATGGGGACAGGGTGATCGAAACCCCCGAGGGCGCGACCGTAATCATACAACCGAACGGCGCCAGGATAATCGAGCTCCCGAACAGGCGCCGGGTACTGCGCGACGGCCGGGGAAAGCTTACCTGGTCTCTCGTGAACGAGGCGGCGCCCGGCTTTGCCCTGCGCAGTATCGGCGGCACGCAAAAAACCATTTCCCTTTCCCGTTTGAGAGGCAGGGTGGTGATTCTTGATTTCTGGGCGGAATGGTGCGCCCCCTGCCTTCCCGCCATGAGGGAACTGCAGCAGATCCAGGACGAGCACGGGAAAGACGGCCTTGTCGTGCTCGGCATCAATGTCGAGGAGGGCACCACGCGGGGGACGGCATTCGCCGCGAATCAATTCATGCGCG
>CAZKPR010000052.1:20968-21692 GCA_964554685.1 uncultured Leptospirales bacterium
ACCTGCCTGGCCGGGGAATATGCGCAGTCGGCGGCATTCAACTGCAGGCAGGCGGCCGATTACCGGGTCACGAGAATTCCGGAATTCGTGGTCATAGACAAAAACGGGATCGTGAGACTGCAGAAATCATATCTTACCTCCGACGACAGGGAATTCATCAGGGATCTCCTGCTGGAGGACGCGGACAGGAGCGGTTACGCGAAACTGATCCTGGGAGAATGGAAAGAGGCGGGATCATCACGCCCTGACACCCTGAGATTCAAAACGAACGGGATGCTTGAAATGGTGAGATCCGGGGAAGTGTCGCGCTACACGTACGAAATCGCGGACAACATGCTGACCGTGAGGGACGGCGGAAAAAACATGCACCAGGGCGTCGACCTGAAAGTGGCCGGCGACATACGTATACTGACGCTGAACGCCCAGAGGCTTTATTACCGGCAGAGGATGCGATTCATGGGAAAAGCCATGGGAAAGAGGACCTGGCTGAAGGTCAGGTGAACATGAATGGCGTTGCCGGCGACGCGCCCCATAACGGCCGGGGCGGGTCCATGGTTACATGCCGCTTCAGTTTGAATTCCCATCCATCCAGCACCGGCGAAGAATGAAAATGGTATCGCGTGAACCACTATTGATATCGGATTGTAATCATCAAATTAATTCTTTACAAGTTCCATATTCTCCCATACATAACCATGCGTTTGATGTAACATATATGCTATAG
>CAZKPR010000053.1:0-21350 GCA_964554685.1 uncultured Leptospirales bacterium
ATGACCGTGGTTTCCCTGGACACGTGAAGGAGCGTGGGGACGCCGGGAAGCTCCTTTACCACGACGATGCGACGCCCCATGATGCTGTCGAAATCCCCGGCGGCCACGGCGCGGTGGGTCAGCACCATGGCGGAGATGAGCCGGGTCGAGAGCCTGATGTCGCTCAGGAGCCTGCCCCTGACGGTCTGGTCCCCCCCGGAAACGGCGTCGAACGCGCTGTTTCGCAGATCGATGAACCGCTCCCGGTAGAACTCCGCGGGATCGCCCTTCCTGAGGCTCGCGATGAGATCGCGGTCGAGGTAGAACTCGAAGCAGCGGTTATCCTCGAAGGCCTTCGCCAGGCCCTCTTTCACCTTCTTATCCGACACCAGGTGCTCGTCGGTGACGCGAAATCGGCACAGGCTGCTTGAGATCACGGGCTCCACGGCTCCTCCCCCCCTCCTGCGTGCCCCCGGCGGGGCCGCTGCTACGCGGCGCGGCACGCCGACGCGCGCCCCTGTATCCTTGGACGAACCGGGCGGGTCGTCAATCGAAAAACGTCCTCCCCGGTGGGCCGCGGCGCCACTAAGGGGTTTCCTTCCAGATCCTCAGGGTCTGCCGGTAGACGTCAAAAGCGGGCGCCGAGGGCTTCAGTTTCTTTATGAGGGTTTTTCTCGCCCAGCGCCGCTCAGCGAATTCACAGATGTCCTTGATGGTCCGCCCGCTCATCCCCTCGCTTCCGTCCCCCAGCGTCGCGTGCTCCTCGTCGGCAAGGTGCCTGGCGTAATTTGAAAAGATGGCGGCCCGTTCCGCGGCGTTGGGCAGGGGGAAGAAGATGGTCTGGTCGAAGCGGCTTATCAGGGCGTGGTCCAGGTCCTCCCGCCGGTTCGTGGCGCCGATGGTGATGGTGGAGGTGGCTGCGCCGATCCCGTCCAGGCGGCGCAGGAGCACGGAAAGCACCTGTCGGGTCGCCTCGAACATGTCGTGGTCCCGCGAACCGGCAAGGGAATCGATCTCGTCGAGGAATATGATCGCGCCCCCCATCTCCTCGCAGGCGTCGAAGATCTGCGAGAGGTTCCGAGGCGACTGGCCGTACCACTTCGACATGATCGATTCCACGGGGACGTAGACCAGGGGGATGTCGGTCTCCCCGGCGATCACCCTGGCCGCCGTGGTCTTGCCCACTCCCGGGGCGCCGTCGAAGAGGATGGCCCGGGGCCGGTTCGATTCGAAGACCTTTCTCGTCATGCGCGCGATCGAATCGTATACCACGGGGTTCTTCAGGGGGAGAATGATCGACTCCCGTATCTTTCTCTTCACCTCGTCGTACCCGGCGATGTAGTCCCAGTCGATGCTCTCGTCGGGTTCCACCACGGTGGAGCCCAGGAGACGAAGAAGCGCGGCGGGGTCCTGCCCCGACGAAGAACGGGTCATGCGAAAGAGCTCGACGACGAGGTTGATCTCCTCCTGGGAGAGGTTTCCCTTCTTCTGTATCTCCACCTTCGAGGTCGCGGAGAGGACGAAGAACTCAATCTTGAAGTTGTCGAGCATGCCCTCGGGCTTGAAAAGGTTCCGGTTCATCGCCTGAAAGGCGTAATACCCGTCCTCGAAGGAGTGGATCCTCACGTTGGCGATATGCCTCTTTATCGCCAGCATGCAGTCGGCCATCATTCCCGACGTCAGGGGGCTGCATCCAAAAGAGATGCGGGTGTTGCCCTTTTCAAAGGAAATCACCGGCGGCGCCAGGGCGGCCTCGCCGTTCCTGTCATAAAAAGGAAGGAGCTCCTTCTCCAGCTGCTCCTTCATCCGGTCGTAGGATATCAGGATATCCTCATCGCTCATTCCCCACCCCCCGGCTCACCGCGCTCTCGGCCGGCGGGACGCCGGGCCTGCGGCCTTTGATCCTTCTCGCGATGAGGAGGAAGAGCTTTTTGACGATGAAGTACAGGAGCATCCCCGCCACCACACCCGCCGCGGCGTACGCCGCGCCCTCCGGGGTCAGCGGCAGTCCCGGGGTAAAATCGCCCCATGCAGCGCGGGCGATGTCGAAATCCATGTTCTTGAGGAAGAGAAAAAACTTCTTGAAGGCCGGGGCCTCCTGGAGCTCCTGGAGGGCGCGCGAAAGCGCGTCGAGGCGATCAATGTCCCCGGCGATCTTCCGCCCCGTCTTCATGATCACCTCGTCGCCCGAGGACGCGAGCCTCCCCGCGTATTCCTGGATCGTCATCCCCGTTTCGGCCGCGATCTCCCGGTATTTTTCTACGTTGCGGGCCGCCTCGTCGCGGTGCCCCCCCAGGCGCTGAAGGTATTGGGCCAGGTACGCCGGGAACTGCGCGAAGGCGGCGGCCCCGAAAACGGCGCATATCCGGTCGGCAAGAGAATCGACGAACCGTACCGGCGCCATGGCGATCATCCTGAAATTGGTCATGCTTTCTTCTCCCTGGCGGTCGGAATCCCCGGGGCCAGCTTTTCCGAGTCCATGACGCAGGTTGAGGCGATGCCTCCCCTCACGTTGTAGACCGTCCTGACCATCAGGTACTCCGGATCGAGGAGTCGGTGAAGGTCACTGAATATCCTGTCGGTCGCCGCCTCCTGGTATATCCCTGCGTTTCGGAACGAAACGAAATAATATTTCAGCGACTTGAGCTCCACCAGGCGCCGCCGGGGCACGTAGACGATGGTGACCTTCCCGATGTCGGGGAGGCCCGAGAAGGGGCACACGGCGGTGAACTCATCGGTCTCGTAGGTGATCTCCTGGCGTTTCCCGCCGTAATCGATGGCCTCGAGAAAATCCGCGCGTACCGCTTCCTCGCTTTCGAAATCGAAGGTTTTGCCCTCGGGCAGGGGCATGGACATCGCTCCTCGTCAAGATGATCATGTGGTACCGGCCGCGGGAAATAAAATCAAGTATATTTTCTGCGTTACGACAGCGAAGGTAACCATAATGGCCGGTCCCCGGCCGCGGCGCGTCGGGGGCAGAACGGCACCGGGGAATTAAAAAGCAACTGATTGGTTCTCGTCGACGGTGAACACTTTGCCGCACTCGGGGCACTTGTAGGCGCCGCTTGTTTTCACGCGCACGAGGGACCTGCACGAAGCGCATTCCACGATGAGCGGGCCGAATCCCGCCGATGAAACCGGGACGGAAGGCGGCGCCGGGATTTCCGGAACATTGAAGGATTCGTCGCAGTGGGGACAGATGTAGTCCCCGGGGCCATGGGTTTTCAGTTCGGCGCCGCAGGCCTGGCACTTCACCACGCGCCCTCCCTCGGGAGGGGCTGGCCGCGGGGGTGCTTCGTCGAACGGCTCCTTGGATTCAGCCGCGGAAGGCTCGACGCGGTCGAACTCCTCTTCCGTCGCGGTAGGTTCCTCCGGCGGCACGGGGACCGCCACGGGCTCCTCGGCTACCCGGACCTCCGGCGCGTCACGCTCCGTTTCGCCCCGATCCCTCATCTCCATCTGCCGGTCCATGATCTCGACTGCCTCGGCCCTGTCACCGGCGATACGGAACACCCTGTCAAAACCGAGAAGGGAAAAGAGGGTCTCTATCTCGGGGGAGAGACCGAAGAGCACGAAGAAGCCATTGTCCTCGGATATCCTGCTCTGGAGATAGAGGAGCAGGCCGATGCCCTCGGAACTCACGTAGGCCATCCTGCCGGCGTTGAAAATGATGAAGATGACCGACCTGTCGAGAAGGCGTTGCACGTATTCCTCGAATTCCGGCCCGCTGCGGCTGTCCAGGGGCCCCTCGATTTCCACAACGGCTGCCCGGCCGTCAAGCAATTCAGCATGATTGATCACCACTGCGTCACTCCTTCCCATTCACGGGTATCGCGTCCCTGATCCCCGCACCGGGCCTGAACGGTGAAGCCTCGCCGGATGACGGGGAGGTCCGGGTCGGCTCGGGGAGCGGCACGTCGTAAAACTCGTCCCGCGCCGTCGCCCCCCCGACGGCCCTCCCGGCGCCGCTCCGCCGGAGGCTCCGGTAACGGAAAAACACCACGAAGGAAACAAAAAGGGAAATCGCCAGGGCCACGCCAAGGCCCCCAACGAGGACGCGAAGCGAAAACCGGACATGGTTTTCAATGAAACCGAATATCTCCCGTTTGCCGATGATGAAGCCCACGGCCCCCGCGGGCCCGTTTTTATCATACACGGCCCTCGTCACCAGCCACGCATTCCAGTCGATGCCCGGATAGAGGAGGCGCCTCAGGAGAAGACGGATATCAGCGTCATAGGGAAGCCCGGCGGCAGGGGCGGTGTAGTCGATCATCATGGTCTCCCCCGATTTTTTTCTCGCTGGAGCGAGGATCAGTTCCGCGCTGTGGCTCCAGCGGCCCCCCCCAGGCTCCCCGCCGTCCCTCGCCGCAACATGGACGGCCCTCCTGCCATCGGCAAGAAGGAAGAACCCCTCGTCCAGCAGGCCCTGCCCCTGCTTCTCCGCGAGGAGGGAACGCAGTCCGGAGTAATCCTTTTTTTTCAGAGATGCCGCGGCTTCTTCCGAGAGCTCCTTCGCCAGGGGAATCGCGCGGGAACGAACGAGCGACTCGATCTCCCGTATCCCCGCAGAGCCCCGATAAACAAAGTAGGCGAGGGAAGCCCCGACGGCCACCGCGGCCTCGATGAAGAAAAGCAGAAGGAATATTCCCACGGGGATGATGCTTCTTTCACGGCCCCCGCCCGCCTTTCTGCCGCCCTCATCCACCGGATCCAGCATCTCCGCGTGAATGAATTCCGTCCCTTCTCCGCCACTGTTTTCGTGTATTATCGCCATACTACCCCGGATGTCGTTCTGGTGGACCCGCAGCAACGCGTTCATTCTCAATATCGGCCTCCGGGAGGGCGATTTCAATTAAAAAAAGCTTGTCAGGATGGGCGGGATGGCCAATCACGTAACCGGGCGGGCGAAAGACCGCCCCGGCGCCGGGCAGGGCCCGGTTCGCCGACAACGGCCCGTCATGATAAATACCCCGATGGAAAACCCCGAGATACTTGAAGCCTGGGACTGGGAACACGGCCTTCCCACGGGTGAAGCCGTGGCGCGGGAGATCGCGCACCGGGAAGGCGTCCCCCACGAGGCGGTGCACCTCTGGATCGTCAGGGACCTTGCGCGCGAACCAGGGCTCCTCTTCCAGCTCAGGGCCCCGCACAAGGACACCTATCCCGGCTGCCTTGACATTACCGTGGGAGGCCACGTGCCCTACGGCTTCACCGGGGACAAACTCCTCAAGGAGGCCCGGGAAGAGATCGGGATCGATATCCCGAAAAGGAAGCGCATCGACCTTGGCTGGTTCCGCTTTGAAGAACGGGAAGAAGGGCTCTTCCAGCGGGAATTCCAGCGCGTGTATCTGCTGAACGACGAGCGCCCCCTGGACGGGTACCGATTCAATGACGGAGAGGTTGTCGGGATATTCGCCGTGGGACTCCGGGACCTCGAGTCGATCATGCGCGGCGAAGGGAAACCCATCACCGCCGAGGGGTACGCCGGCGGCTCCATGATCCGCAAGCCCCTGGGCCGCGGGGATTTCCATCCCCTCCTCTTCTCACCCTCCATGGAGCGCTACATGCAGGTAGTCATCGGCGCCGCGAAAGAGCTTGCCAGTGCCGGGCGGGTCTCGGTCCGGATGCCCGAACCGTGATCCCCGGGAATTGCCGGCCGTCGCCATGAACGAGATCTCCTACGCCGAATCGCTCTCTCTTCCGAACCGCGTGTACATCGACGTGCGCTCCCCGTCGGAATTCGCGGCGGACAGCGTGCCCGGGGCGGTGAACATTCCCCTCTTCGACGACGCCGAGAGGCGCGAGGTGGGCACCCTCTACCGCGTGGCGGGAAGGGAGGACGCGGTCATCCGCGGGACCGAGATCGCCGGGGCGAAGCTGAAGGGGCTCGTGGAAGCTTTTCTCAACCATCGCGACAGGAACATGGTCATACTCTGCGCCAGGGGCGGCATGCGATCCTCCTCCCTGTCATCGCTGCTCTCCTCCCTCGGGCTCTCAGCCTACCGCCTCCGGGACGGCTACCGCGGGTACCGCCGCCACGTCTTCGACCGCGTGCGGGCCATGACGATGCCGGCCCCCCTCTACGTGCTCCAGGGCCTCACCGGCACGGGGAAGACCGAGGTGATCCGCGCGCTTCCCAATGCCATTGACCTGGAGGGAATGGCGGGTCACCGCAGTTCAGTTTTCGGCGGCATCGGTCTCGTGCCGGCGACACAGAAGCGATTCGAAAGCCTCATCGTGGAGCGCCTCGACTCCCTCGTCGGAGCGCCATGGATTCTCGTCGAGGGAGAATCGAGGAAGATAGGGGACCTGCATCTTCCGGAAAGGCTCCACGAAATGATGCGGGCCGCGCCGGTTATTCTTATCGAGGCGCCGATGAAGCGGCGCCAGGAGATCCTCTACGGGGAATATCACGCCTCATGCGATGACGAGAACATACCGGCGATCGTGCGGGGCCTCTCCTCCCGGCTGGGCAACAGGCAGGTCGAGGAGCTACTGGAATTATACGCGAGGGGAGAGCTGGAGGCGTTCATCAGGATCATGCTGGAAAAGTACTACGATCCCCTCTACCTGCACTCCCTCGAGAGGAAGGATTACATCGCCCGTATCGAGAACCTCGACAGGGACGGGACGATCCGGGAGATCCGCAACGCCATCGAGGATCACATGGAGGGACGATCCCGGCAGCGGGAAGACCCCCGGCGCTGTTGAAAAAACCATTACTTTATTATTGACATTTGAAGGGCGGGACCCGACAATTCCACGGGAATCAGATACATTATCGCAATCGTGTACCCCCGGATTTACGGATCAGCCATGAAAAAGCATGGAGGGCCGGGGGTACTTGAATGTCCCATAATACCTGAAAAATCAGAGGTTTTATGGAAAATTTCCGGCGCCGGTAGAATCCAGGAAGAATTTATTATACATTGATATTATGATCCCATATCACAATCAGGAGCTGACACCATGAAAAGAGCCTGTGCTATCTCCGTTCTGTGCGCACTGACGGTCCTCTCCTGCGGCGGGACACAGTATCGCGACGCATCGAAGGACAAGGGTTCAATGGAGTGGGGCCCCCGGGAGATCAAAACCACCGTCGACAAGATGGTGAATTCCCTCCACGCCTACCTGAAAAACGAATGGAACCAGCCCGCCCTGATCCGCCTTCAGAGGATCAAGAACGACACGGCGGAGCATATCGACACGAAGATGCTGGCCGATGAGATCGTGACCAACCTGATAAAAATGAGGATACAGTTCCTCGACGACGCCTATACGAAAGAAACCATCAGCGAAATCGAGATGGGCATGACGGGCCTTATCGATCCCGAGAGCGCGATACCCGTGGGGAACCTGAAATCGCCCAACTTTTTTCTGTACGGCACCATCAACGAGAACGTCCGATACGTGGGAGGGAAGAAAGTGCAATTCCTGGTCGTGACCGTATCCATGAAGGAGCTGAGGACCGGCCTGCTGAAGTGGCAGGAGAGGCAGGAGTTCCTCAAGGCGACGGTGACCGACAGGATAACCTTCTGAACCGGCGGCGGAAGCAGCGCGATGACACGCCCAATACACCCACTTGCGGCCGCGCTTCTCCTGGTGCTCCTCTTCTCATGCGGCAGGGACTACCGGGAGGAGATGAAGGGCCCGATCGAACTATTCTACCGCGGCCAGCCCTACGAGGCCGCGCAATCCCTTCTCCCCTACGTCAACAAGTCAGGCAGGGACCAGCTTCTCTTCCTGATGGAAGCGGGGTACCTTCTCCACGCGGCCGAGAAATACGAGGACAGCAACCGGGTCCTCCTGAAAGCCGCCACCATGGCGAAGGTGAAGCCGATCAGCATCTCGAAGGAGGTGGCGGCGCTCCTCACCAACCAGACAATGACGAATTACCGCGGCGAGGACTTCGAGAAGGTCCTGGTCCACATGTATCTCGGCATCAACTACCTGATGCTCGACAATGCCGAGGACGCCGCTGTCGAATTCAAGGCCGTCAATAACGAGCTGCAGAAAATAAAAACTGAAAAGGGCGAGGCCCGCTACAAGCAGAACATCATGGCCAAGTATCTCGCCGCCATCGCCCACGAACTCCGCGCCGACACCACGGGCGACGAGTACGACCGGGAGTACGCCGAGGTGGAATACCGGCAGATACTTCAGAACAGGCCCGACCTCGCCATGGCGCGGCGGGACCTCGCCTCCCTGCGGCAGAGGGCCGGTTCGGGCAGCGGTGAGCTCGTGGTCGTCTTCCAGGCGGGACGCGCGCCCATCAAGGTGTCCCGGGGAAGGCTCATGGAGGACCCGGGGATGAAGGCGTCCCTCGTCGTGGCCCTGGGCTCCCGGAGCCTCGCGGCGGGGGTTACCGCGGCATCGGTCATGACGGCGATTGCCGCTGCCCAGAACCCCATCCCCAGGTTCCAGACCCGCCCCAACATGGTGCGAAGCCTCCGCGTATCAGTGGGAAACCGCCAGGTAATGACGCAGAACCTCGAGAACATCGAGGAGACCGCCATCAGGAACCTCGAGGACGACTACTCCCGGCTCAGGGCCAAAGTGGCCGCGTCGATCATCACCAAGGCCGTTGTCTCTCTCGGGGCCGGGATCGCCGCCCAGGAGGTGACCCGCAAGCTCTCGGACGGGAACAAGGGACTATCCTCCCTCGTGGGACTCCTGGTGGGCTCCGGAACCGGGGCCGCGCTTTTCGCCACCATGAGGCCGGACCTTCGGTGCTGGCACACCCTTCCCGCGAATCTCCAGCTCGCGCGGGTGCCTCTCCCACCGGGAACCCACTGCGCCCGGCTTGACCTCATCGGCCATAACGGCACCGTGGTTGAATCGAGGAACGTTAATTTCGAGATCAATAAAAACGGCAAGCGCTTCATCACTATTCGCACGGTCCAGTGAACGGCACGAGGCGCGGCGGGGAATCGATATTGAGGGCAGGCGGCAACAAATGAGTTCGCACTATGACAACAGGGCCGGGGGAAGCGTCGCGTCCCGGGAAGGATACGCCGTTTTCGAATCAATGAACCAGCCCGTCACGATAATCGGAAGGGACGGCTCGATTCTCTACGGAAACGGCGCGTACCGGGACCTCGTTCCCGTCGACGGCGACGACGCCCGCCTGGACTGGCAGCACCCCTTTTTCCCGGAATACCGCGCCAGGATCGCCCGCGCCTATCTCAGCGCCATGGACGGCGAGAACGCACGGTGCTTCGCCGTCCTCGACTCAAAGGCCCGGGGCCAGATCCCCGTGGAGATCTGCCTTTTCCCGCTGTACGCTGATGGAACCGTCGCGTCCATCGCCGCCATCATGATTGTCATTGACGACCGTCTCGTCTCGTTCGATCCCTCGACCCTTTCCGCGATCTCGGAAGACAATTTCCGGTACGACAACCTGTATTTCGAGTTTTCCCCGATGCCTATCGCGCGTATCGACGGGGAAATGCGCATCTCGAGGTGCAGCCGCTCCATGGAGGGATTCATCGGATACAGCTGCCGCGAGATACTCGAGGAGAAAGGCGCGACCCTTGAGCTGCTTTTCGGCCCTGAATCGGACAGGATAAAGAAGACCGTGGCGCTCCTTCTGGCGGGGGAAAGCCCCTTTCAGCGGATGGGAGAGATGAATACCGCCGACCGGGAGGGAAACAGGAAGGTCGTGAACCTCACCCTCTACCCGATACTGGAGGAGGGAAAAATCATCGCCGTCGAGATGATCATGGAGGACATAACCCGGATCAGGGAACTCCAGGGCCGCGTCAACGCCGCCAACAGGATAAGCCTTTTCACCGACATCACCAAGGGTTTTCTCCACTCCCTCAACAACACCATCAACGTGATACTGAGCAAGACCCAGCTCCTGATGCAGATCACCGAAAAGGAATCGGTCATGGAGGGGATCCAGGTCATGGAGGAATCGGCGATGGAGATCGCCGGGCAGGTGAAGCGGATACAGAACTTCATCGTGAGCGCGCACGAATCCGGGGAGGACACCGTCGAGCCCGTCGTGGACGTCATCGAGGACGCCATCGAGTTTTCGAAGATGCAGTTCAAGGTCTACAACATCGACAACACGAAGCGGATCGAAGTGGACAAGAAATACTACTCGGGGGTCATGGTCAACACCAAGACCCGCCTTCTCCGGGAGATCATAACCTCTATCATACTCAAGGTGTCCGATTCGATCCAGAAGGCCGGGGAGATACACATCACCCTGAAGCAGAATGCCGATCTCTGCCTCGCCGTCGAGGCTCGGAAGGACACGGGGACACCGGCGGCGCCGCCGGCCTTCGTCAACATCTTCACCGGCGCCGACATCCGCCAGGTGGCCGACATCATCGGCCTGAAAATCATCGAAGAAGAATCGCCCGAATCGTACGCGATCAAGGTCCTGTTCCCTCCCCCCATGATCATCGACAGGGAAAAGCGTGAAAGCGAGGCGGTGGACTACCGCGTCAGGGACCTTGACATCATGGTCGTCGAGGATGAGATCCCGCTCCAGAAGATCCTCTTCGAACTCTTCGACAAGATGGGAAACCGCGTGTTCATCTGCGACGACGGCAAGAAGGCCATCGAGGAATTCAAGCGGGTTCCCTACGATATCGTTATCACCGACTACGGCATCCCGGGAATCACCGGTATCGAACTCGCGGCACGCATCAAGGAAATCAAGGAGGACACCATCACGATACTCCTCTCGGGATGGATACTCGATTCCGTCAGGCCCTACCGCAACGTCGTGGACCTCTTCCTCCCGAAGCCCTTCAAGCTCGACGTGCTCCTGAAAAAAATCGCGCGGGCCATGAGCGAAAAAAAATGAAAGCGGGGGCGCGTTGATGGTCCGCGAAGCCCCGCGGGCCCGACGGGCCTCCGGGCGAGCGCTCCCGGCGGTCCTCATCCTGTGTGCCTGGGCGACTTCCTGCCTCACCCCATCCCTCGAGCGATTCGCCCGTCCCCTTGACCGGCCGGGCGTGGAAATCACCGAAGAAGGCCCGGCCCTGGTGAGAAGCGTGTACTGCGACATGGCGGTTGAGCATCTCCGGGAGGATTCCCTGCGCCGCTTCCTCGGACGGTCGAGGGAGGGACGGCGGTGCGTTTCCGGCCGGCTCGCCCCGCTCCTTGTCTTTCACGTGATCATCCGAAGCACCGTTGACATGCCCATCAGGGTTGAACGGGCGGAGCTGGTACACGCCGGGGGAATCGCCGCGTCACTGGACATCAACACCCTCCGCGCGCGCCTCTCGCCGCCCCTCCATCCCGACTGCGATCCGGCGGCCGTTTTCTCCGTCCGGAGGCTCCTGGAGGAAAGCGCCTCATGGTCGGAGATCGATCCGAAGGCGGACACGGTCGAATCAAGGCTCGATTTCATACCGCCTCGCGACGCCATGGCGGGTTTGTTCGTCTTCGACAGGATCCCCACCTCCTCCCGGCGGTTTACCCTCCGCTTCACCCTCGATGCCACGGGTAGAACGCGGAGCGTCGAGGTTCCCTTCGAGGTGATCGAACGGCGCGTCACGGCGGCGGAAGGAAGGTCATGACGCCCGGGGGGGGATCGCTCCGCCTTTTTTTCGCCCTTCCCCTCGGGGAAGCCGGCGCCTGCCTCGCGGGCGTCCGGGAGGAACTCGCGCGCTTTCCGCGCATACTCCGTACCGTGTCGCCCGATCATTACCACGTCACCCTGAAATTCCTCGGCGGCACTCCCGGTGAAACGGCGCGGTGCATCATTGACGGTTTTATCTCCCTTGACCTCGACGCCATCCCCCCCCTCCCCTTCATCATGGAGGGCCTCGGCGCTTTTCCCGGCTCCTCCGCGCCGAGGGTCATCTGGTGCGGTCTCAGGGTCGATCATCAGGCCCTTGAAAAAATCCGCGCGCCCATCGAGGAACTCTGCGTATCCCACGGTTTCGCCGCCGAAACGAGGCCTTTCCGTCCCCACCTCACCCTGGCGCGCCTTCGGCGCGGCGCCGGGACGACCGACAGCCTCGGGAATTACCTGTCATCACGGAGGGACGCGCGCTACGGGGAATCGGTTTTCGACAGAATCGTGCTCTTCAGGTCGGATCTTGACAGGACGGGGCCGCGCTATACCGTTCTGGCGGAACGCACCCTCGGATGATCATGCGGGGCTCCGCCCCCGGTACGAATCGAACGTACGCACATGGCTCCGGAGGCCACTGCTCTATCCACTGAGCTACGGGGGCTGATCAACGATTCTGTTACAAGGCGGGATACCCCCCCTGTTGTCAATTAATTTATAAGCAGATCGAAAAATTAGAATTTTCACGACATAAACGGGGATGGGTCCGCGACGTCATTTGCGGAATCAGAGTGATTTTTTCTTGACCGCTCACGCCTCAGGGAGATACAGCTATTCGTGGCTGATAATGGCCCCGCGGGGACGTCGTGCTGCTACCACGCGCCGTGTCCCCGCCGCGCCGCCACCGTGAGAACCGGCATGTTCATATTGAAAGAAGCACCTGTCCCCGTGGCCGAAGGCCATCATCTCCTGCTCCTCGAAGCCGGGACGCGCACATCCGCCCCGGGGCAGTTCGTCAACGTCAGGGTGAGGGAGGGCTTCGATCCCCTTCTCCGGAGGCCATTCTCGATATTCAGCCACGAAGGGACGGAGATCGGCATCGTCGTGAAGACCGTGGGCCGCGGCACGGACCTCCTTTCATCCCGTTCACCCGGGCCCATTGACGTCATCGGCCCCCTGGGAAGGGGCTTTTCCGTGGCGAAGGGACGCGTCCTCATCGCCGGGGGCGGCGTGGGAAACGCGCCTCTTCACTACCTGGCCCTTGAACTCGCGAAATCCGGGTGTGACATCACCTATCTCTACGGGGCCCGCACCGCGGGCCAGATATTCATGGAGGAGCGGTTCCGGCGTGCGGCACGCCGATTCATCGTCGTAACGGATGACGGTTCAACGGGAGAAAAGGGGATGGTGACCGACCTGGCGTCCCGTATCATCCAGGAGGAGCGCTTCGACCGGATTTACGCCTGCGGGCCCGCGCCGATGATGCGCGCCGTCGCGTCCCTGGCCGGGGAAATCCCCGTCGAGGTTTCCGTGGAAAACTACTTCGGCTGCGGCACGGGCCTCTGCTCCGGGTGCTCCATCGACACCGACCGGGGACCGCGCCGCTCCTGCGTCGACGGCCCCGTATTCGACGGCGCGTCAATCCGGTGGGATACGATGCCCGCCTGACAGGAAGGGCATAATTCTTCTTGACCTTTACAGGCGCGTCGGCTATTCTGAAGGAAGAAACGACACAAGGAAAGGAACCGCGCCATGCAGATCCCCAGCAGCATTGTATCCCTCGCCACCCGGGCTTTTTCGGAATCAATGGACGTGAACCTGATGACCCACGTGGCAAAGGACATCATCGACGGCTACGACCTTTACGCGAGAACGGGATTCCGGGAGAGCATGGTGATACCCCAGCGGGACGCGGCACGGCAAATCGTCCAGGACATGGTGAAATCCGGAAGATTCTTTTACTTCATCGCGCTCCTGATACAGCTGCACACCTCGGGATACAAGGGCAGGATCTACCCGATCAAGTATTTGAAGGATATTGTCAAGCTGGTCAACACGGAGCTGGGCTATATCTATGACCCGGAAAACAGGCTCTTCGTCGAGGATCCCTCGGTGAGGCGCACGAGAAACTGGGGGGGCCTTCCTGGAGGGCCATGAATATTCACTTTCCTTCCTGAGGCTCGACATCGCGGGGAATTCACAGCTGGTGCGCAAGTATTCCGACAACCTCATCCAGGCGACCTACGGGGACCTTCGAAAGATCGTCGAGAAGGCGATAGATAAAAGAAACGGGCGGATATGGAACTGGGAAGGCGACGGCGGCCTGGTGGCCTTCTATTTCGCCAACAAGAACCTTCTCGCGACTCTGAGCGGCATGGAGATAATCAACGAGCTCTTCATCTACAACCTCCTCCACTGCAGGCTCCCCGAGCCGATCAAGGTGCGCGTCGCCATCCACACCGGCCTCTGCCAGTACACGAGGGATATCGAGGAGCTGCTGAAAGAGGACTCGATAAAAGAAGTGGTAATGATCGAATCGAAACACACCAGGCCCAATGCCATGACCATAAGCAACGCCGTGAGCTCCAAGCTGGACGCCTCGCTGCTCAGGGGATTCGAAATGTCAACCGACGCCGCCGGCGCCAGGTATCACTCCTACAGTATACGGATGGAACAATAAATGATAGTCTACCTGTTTTCTACCGCGAAGGGAATCGAGAAGAACTTCGAGGCGCTGAAGAAATCGAAGAAATACGAGCTTGTCATCCAGCCTCCATCCGGCATGAAGAAAACCGTCTCGAAGGCGCCGAAGGGATCCATGGTCTACCTGGACATCTCCACGATGGCGAAAGCGGACGCGGCGCAGGCCATGAAGTACCTGGCAAAGCAGGATACGTGCCGCTACGGGATCATTGACGCGAAGGGAACCGCGGGCGACATCGCCGGGCTCTTCCATGACGGCGCCTCCGACTATCTCGATGCCGCACTCCTCAAGAAGGGGCTGCAGCCGAAGCGGATCGAGCGTATCGAGAAATTCAAGGCCGTCGAAGGGGCCGACCAGGCCGCGGCCACGGCGCTGCGCTTCGTCATGGTGCGGCGCGCCGTCATGGCGGCCTCCAAGGGCGCGGCGACGGCGCGCAGGAACTACACACCGTCGGGCAGGGACTGGAAAGGCATTCAGCAGGGGAAGGAGTACACCTTCTGCTTCATGCTCGTGGACCTGGACAACAAGAACGAATTGAAGGCAGGGGGGCCGGAACAGTTCGCCGCGATCACCACCGCTTTTAAGAACTACATCGAGCAGGCCATGGCCCCCTTCAACGGCAGGATATGGATCTGGATGGATTTCGGGGGCCTCATCCTCTTCCCCTTCGACGGGAAAAAGTGCGACGCCATCGAGGCCGGCGTCAGGCTGATGGTGAACCGGATGCTCATGAGTGCCGAGCTGATCAACCTCGACATCAACCTCTCCTACCGGATCGCCATGCACATCGGCAACACCGTCTACAAGGCCAAGGGCCAGACGGGGACCATCATATCCGACTCGATCAACTCGGTATTCCACCTGGGCCAGAAATACGCGGAGCCCGGGGGGTTCTACCTCACCGACGAGATACTGCTCTTCACCCCCGCGGGCCTCATGAACCAGTTCGTCCCCGCAGGAGAATTCGAGGGGCGAAACATACTCCGGATGAAGCGCCTCCTGTAGCCGCCGGGGCTCGCGCTCACCTGAAGAACGGTGCGAGGCGCTTGAACTCCGGGGTCCCGGCCCGCTCCATCAGCATGAACGATATCGTTTCCGTGGGATAGACAGTCGCGCCGGCCCCCGCCAGGGCACGCAGGGCGTATTCCCAGTCGTGCTTTCTCCGGGACGCCGTGGCGTCGCTCGCCACGGTGACGCGCATTCCCTTCCCCAGGAGCGAGAGGGCCGTCTGGAACACGCAGACGTGGGCCTCGATGCCGGCGAGGATAAAGTGCCCCCGTCCCGTCGCGCCGATGCGCGCGGCGAGGGCATCATCCCCCATGCAGTCGAAATGAAGCTTCTCCAGTGCTTCGACGCCGCCGAGCGCCGCGGCGACGTCGGGCACCGTGGGCCCGAGGCCCTTCCGGTACTGCTCGGACACCACGATGGGAAGACCCAGCTCTTTCGCCGTTTCGATGAGGATGGCGGCGTTCGCGATCATCCGCTCCGCCGGTTTCTTCTCCATGGCGGCGGCGAGCTTCTCCTGGATATCAATGATGACAAGGGCGGTCCCCTCGCGCCTCAGGATCATGTGGCCGATTTCCATTGCGCATCCTCCAGGCTGGTAGTGGTTGGGACCGGGAGTCCCGCCCCTTCTCCGGCGGGCCCGGCAGTGTGCGCGGCCCCTCGGGCGCCGTGTTGCGTTCCGGGAAGCGATCAGTGCTCACTGGAGGAGGTCATCATCGATATGCTCGATGATTGATTCTTCCTTCTTCTCCATCTGGCGCCGTATGGTCCGCTTCTGGTCCCTGAGTATATTCTCCGCGGGGCCCTTCTCGGGGACCCACGTGCCCCTCATTATCTCCGCGCACATGTCGCAGGTCTTTTCCGGCACGGCGCCGGGCACGAAAACCTCGCTGATGGTCGAGCGGCATTCGGGAGAGGGAAGGAGTCCCGACTCCTCGCACACGTCGATGCCAATAAGGGGAGCGTACTGGGGAAATTCAAGTACCGGTTCATCTTTCAGGGCCAGGCGCATGTACTCACCCCAGATGGGGGCCGCGACCCCGCCGCCGGCCTGTCCTATCCCCAGGGAGAGCCCCATCTTGTCGTAGCCCACCCATATTCCCGTGGTCACCTCGGGAGTGAACCCCACGAACCAGGCGTCCTTCCAGTTGTTGGTGGTGCCGGTCTTTCCCGCGGCGGGCCTGCCGGGGTTCGCGGAACCCCCGGTGCCGCCGGAGATGACGCTCTGCATCATGCTGATCATGACCTGGGCGGTTTCCGGCCTGATGACCTGTATGGTGCCCTTCTCTTCCTCTTCCCGGAGAATCCCGGCCACTTCCTCCTCCCGGTTCTCCAGTATGTTCCCGTCGCGGTCCTTCACCTGGCGTATGGTAAAGGGGATCACGTCTTTTCCGCCGTTGGCGATTATGGCGTAGGCCGTTGCGAGCTCCAGGGGACTCACCTCCACGGACCCGAGGGCGATGGAGAGATTCCTGGGAATCCTGGACTTCGCCTCCGCCGGCGTCAGCCTGAGCAGTTTGGCGAGGTACTCCATCACGTAGCCGATGCCGAGCTGCTGTGAGACTCGAATCGAAACCACGTTGATCGAAAGGGCCAGGGCCTTCCGAAGGCGCACGAAGCCGGAATATTCCCGCTCGTAGTTCTCGGGGATCCAGTCTCCCGCTTCGCTGTCCAGGAAGACCACGGGGGAATCGAGGACGGCGGTTGACGCGGTGAAATCCCCGCTCTCGATCGCCGCCGCGTATATGAGGGGCTTGATCGCCGATCCCGGCTGGCGCTTCGACTGCATGACCCTGTTCAGCTGGTTGATCGAGGTGAATTCACTTCCCCCCACCATGGCCTCGACGAACCCGTTCCGGTGATCGATCGACACCAGGCACCCCTCCACCTTCTGGAGCTGCTTGTCCTCGAGGTAGGTCGACTTGTAGCCTTCGAGAAAGATGCTGATGTCCTCGATCCCCACAAGGAGGTTGAGACCCTCAAGCTCCTCGATGACGTTGTCCCTGATGAAGGCGTTCAGCCTCTCCTGCTTCTGCGAGCCCTTCCTCCTGAAGGGGGGCATGTCAAAAAGAAACGAGAACATCTGGACCATTTCGCTGTAGGTGTCCACGATGTAATCCTCGTTCCTGAAAGCCAGCTTCCCCGATGTCACGGTCTGCTGCTCGAGCTTCCGCTTCAGGACTTCCTGGGCGGCGAGCTGTTTTTTCAGGTCAATGGTGGTATATACCTGGAGTCCTTCCTCGTATACCATCTTCCTGCCGTATTTCTTTACGAGCTGGCGCCGGACGTGCTCGGTGAACCAGGGGGCCCTGTTTGTCCTGGAGCTCATGGTGGTCATCGTCGGGGATATCTCGTTCAGGTAGTCGAGATAATCGGGCCAGAAGGCGAGAAAGGCGCGCTCGGCCTGGGGGACCGTGATGAATCCCATCTCCACCATCCGGGCCAGGGCGATCTTGTGACGGCTGATCGACCGCTTCGGATGGCGGATCGGCGAAAACTGGTTCGGTGCCGCGGGGAGCGTGGCCAGGAGGGCGCACTCCGCCAGGTTGAGCTGCCAGACGTGCTTGTCGAAATAAAGCATGGCGGCAGCCTCGACTCCGTAGGTGCCGTGCCCCATGAAGATCTGGTTCAGGTAGAGCCCCATGATCTCGTCCTTGGAGTAGGTAAACTCCATCATGACGGCGATGAAGGCCTCCTTGATCTTTCGATAGATGTTGCGCCTCCCCGAGGTGAGAAGGACCTTTGAGAGCTGCTGGGTGATGGTGCTCCCCCCCTGCCGGATCCTCCCCGAGAAGATGTTCACGAAAAACGCCCGGGTGATCCCCTTGGGGTTGATCCCCCAGTGGTCGTAAAATTCGTTGTCCTCCATGGCGATGAAGGCGTTGACCAGGTTGGCGGGGATCTTCCGGTAGGGCACCACCTCGCGCTTCTGGGAAAAAAGCTCCGATACCAGCACGCCATGGCGGTCGTATATCTTCGTGGTCATGTTCGGCTGAAAGTTCGCCAGGGACTGGACCCTGCTGAAATCCATGGCGAGAACGATTCCGAAGGCGAGGATGATGCCCACCCCTATGCCGATCATAGCCGCGGGGGAGCGCAGGAGGGCGTTGACAAGGGAAGCCACGCGATCAATGACCCAGGAAACCGCCCCGGCGACACCCCCGGGCCGATAATCCCCGGGCATGGTGAAGCGGCGGGAACCCCCTCCCGCGAAAAGCGAAGGGCGCTCCTTCACCGCCCGGGCGATCCGGGGCGCGGACCGCGGGACCAGGTCACGGGCGCGGGAAAGGAGGGAACCGGCCCACCGGCCCATTCCGCGCACGGCCTCCCCGATACCCTGGATGAAGCCGGCCATTCTGCCCGGCTCGGAAGAGGGGGTCTTCGCCGGTGCATTGATCCCCACCGGGTTAAATCTCGTCTTTTTTCCTTTATAGCGTGTCATCGCAGTTCACCGATTAGTAGGGGCCAAAATCGTTCCGGTGGAGGGTAATTTCAACCAGAAAACCGCGTCGCCCGTTATTTTTCATGGGAGGTTTGCGATCAAAGGACGCGCGAAATCATCCGCGCGTGTTGATTACGGCCCTGCCGGTGCGCCCTCTTCGTCAGGGGGTCCGGCTTCCCGCTCCTGGAGCATTTTATATATCTCCCAGAAGGAGTAGAAGAGCGTGAGGAGAAGGGGCCCCAGGAGCACGCCGGGGAGACCGAAGGCCTGGATGCTTCCCAGGAGGAGAAAAAAGAAGACCACGGGGTGAAAATGGAGTCGCCTGCCGAAGACCCTCGGCTTGACCAGGTTTTCGAGGAAAAGGTACCAGAAAACGCACCAGGCGCCGAGGATGATGGCCTTCAGGTATGACCCGGCGATGAGCAGGTAGATCACCATGGGCCCCCAGACCAGGCTCGTCCCCACGACGGGGATGAGCGAAAGGATCGCGGACACGCTCCCCCCGAGAAAGGCCAGGGGCACTCCGAGGATGCGAAACCCGATTCCCACCATGAGTCCCTGGAGCAGCATGATAATCATGTTGCCCGTGAGAAGGACGCGGATGACCTCGTTCATCCGGTTGACCACTTTCGACTCAAGCTCTTCGGGGAAGGGGAGGACCCTGTAGACCAGCGATCCGAGTTTCCCGCCGTCCTTGAACAGGAAAAAGAGCATCAGGACAAGAAAGAAGAAATTGACCAGGAGCCTCAGGGGATAGGCGATCACGGCCTGGGCGCTCGAGAGAAGCATCCCCGAGGCGCGTTCGGCCATGTCGGCGATCTTTGACGCCACGTCCCCCGGGTCGATCGAGAGATAGGCCATCAGGTTCTCCACGGCGCTCGAGGCGTAGATGTCCCGTATGACCCCTGCCTGGATCTGGCGCTGGACGATCGTGTAGAGCTGGTACGCCTGCTCGACAATCGCCGCGATCACGAAAAAAAGCGGGACCAGCACGAGTATGAACATGGAGAGGATCATCACGGCGGACACCAGGCCCCTGCTTTTCAGATGCCTCAAGAGAAGATCATGCACCGGCTTCACGGCCATATAGAGTATCACCGCGAAGAGGAACGGCCAGAAGTAATACCTGAAGACAAGGGCGAGGCCGGCGATAACCGCGCCGAAGAGAAGCAGGAACAGCACCTTAAGTGTCCTGTCATGCCGCAGTTCGAAATAGGAGTCGCGTTCTTCCATTGTTTCCCTTTGCCCCGCCGGGGGGCGTGATGGGGGCCCTCAGGCCTGTCCTGAACGCGACGAAAGGGCACGGGGAATGCCCCGCCCCTCACCGTCGCCTTTCATTGTCGTGTCAGAAAGTGAGAAAGATCAGTTGCGATTCTGTTGATTGCGTGCTCAAGATACGATTCGTCGGCAATTTTCTTGCGAAATTCCCCGATCCTGCCGGAATCAACCTCCCTGTTCTCCCGATTAATCTCACGATCCTCCTTTTTCATGAGATCGCCCATTGGCACCTCCCGGAATACCCGTTCATCCGTGAACCGGGTTTTCGCCCGTTACCATGTTCGGCATAAAAGCCCCCTGGCTTTAGCATTTTTCCCCGGCTCCGGAAGGATGCCCGGGGCGGCCGAATCACCCGCCGGGTGAGATTAATTAATATTCGGACGATCCGCGCCGATTATTGAATCTCCGTAGAAATTCCCCGGCACGCGAAAATATTTGACGAAAGGGCGGCATGCGTAGTATATTCGAGAAAGGCGTCAGCGGCGTCATTTGATCGCCGCGGGAAAAATCCCTTTACACTCCCCACGCCTCGAGGGATTATTGCCGAAGAAGAGGGCGCGGCGTCGTTCGCGAAGCAGAGAAAGGGGTTTATGTTCGATATCAAGGAATACTACGAAAGCCAGGGGAACCTCACCGATCGCGGGGGGGATATCGTCAATATCGACGATGACATCGCCCATGATATCGGCGATCTTCTCTCGAGCCGCTTCGAGAATCTCTACCGGAGGGACCGCTACAAGCACGCCGGCACCGTCATCGAGATACTTCACCCCGCGCTCCAGTACCCGGGCCCGAGCACCCTCCTTATGAACCCCGACAGGGTGCGGCACCTCCTTTCCTTTTATCCGGAAAAGCATGACTTTCGGAAAATCGAGAAGATCGTCCTGAGGCCCCGCTACGTCGAGGTCGGATCCATCGAGCTGGTATCCCTCTATCTCAGGCGGCAAAAAATCCTCGTGCTCTATCTGTACCATCCCCATTTCTACCGCATGCGCTACGCGGCGGCTACGGGACGGGATGAATCCTACCTCCGCGACCGCCTCATCGGCGACGCCGTTAAGGACGACGGGGACACCGAAGTCCATGCCCATCCCCTCTGGTACCTCATTACCATGATCAGGGAAGGGGACGACGGGGGAATCGACAAATTCTTCATTAAGAAAAACGACATGAACGGCCGGATCTACGAAGTGCTGAACGATATATCCTTTTTCTATTCCCGGCACGGCTACTGACGGGAATGATCGACTACCACGTCCACACCGAACGCTGCGGCCACGCCTCGGGCACGGTCGAACTTTACGCCGGGGCCGCCGCTAAAAAAGGAATACGCGAAATCGGCTTCGCAGACCACGCCCCCATGCCCGAGGCCCAGCATTATGGGTTATTTCCCATACCGGTTT
>CAZKPR010000054.1:0-21333 GCA_964554685.1 uncultured Leptospirales bacterium
GTACCACTACCGCTCATTTCCCTTTGAAAGCATCATGGCCTTCTACCACTGCAGCCACGTTGCCCTCGTGACGCCGCACCGGGACGGGATGAATCTCGTGGCCAAGGAATATGTTGCGTCACGGGTGAACGGCGACGGCGTCCTGATATTAAGCGAGATGGCGGGGTCCGCCGAAGAGCTGGGAGAGGCCCTGATCGTCAACCCCAACAATACCGAGGAAATCGCCGACGCCATCGCCGATGCCCTTTCGATGAACGAAGAAGAACAGCGGGAAAGGATGTCGGTTCTCCAGCGTCGCCTCATGCGCAATGACGTCTTCCGATGGGCGGCGCTCTTCGTCGAAAAGCTCACGGGCCTCCACGCCGACCGGCGCGTCCTCTCGATGAACATACTCAAAGACCCGGATGTCGATGCCATCATCCAGCGCTACCGTGCCGCCCGGCGGCGGTTGATCCTCCTTGATTACGACGGCACCCTTGTCCCCTTCCAGACCGATCCGGCTCTCGCGGTCCCCGACGATGACCTTGTTTCCCTTCTCATTCTGCTCGCAGAGAATCCCGGGAACACCGTGGCCATCATCAGCGGCAGGAACAAGGATTTTCTTTCGTTGCATTTTTCACATCTTCCCATAACACTGATCGCCGAGCATGGCGCGCTCATCAACCGCAACGGCGAGTCCTGGACGCCGACGGTATCCCAGGGCAATCAATGGAAAGAGCAGATCCGTCCACACCTCGAAATATACCGCGACCGGACACCCGGTTCATTCATCGAGGAGAAGGAGTATTCCCTGGTCTGGCACTACCGTAAATCCGACGCGCAATTCGCCCCCATACGCGCCATCGAGCTGAAGAGCAACCTCATGGAGATGGTGGCGAACCTGAACCTCGGAATCATGGAGGGAAACAAGGTGCTAGAAGTGAAAAGCCATGAATCGAGCAAGGGACATATCGCGTCGCGCATTATACTGGAAGACGATTTTGATTTCATTCTCGCCATAGGTGATGATGTCACGGACGAAGAGCTCTTTTCCGCCATCCCCGATGACGGGGTCAGCATCAAGGTTGGGCTCACCCCCTCGATCGCCCGCTACCACATGGCGGGACAGCGCGAAGTCAGGCTTTTCCTGCAACGCCTGGCCATGGCATGACATTGAAGGCCCGGGATAAAGCGACCGTGACCGCGACATGGTATAAAACCGCCATAATTTATGAATTGCACGTGAAGGCGTTCCAGGACGGGACGGGGGACGGCATCGGGGATTTCGCCGGACTCATCTCCCGGCTCGATTACCTCGTTGAGCTGGGCATCGACTGCATATGGCTGCTCCCCTTCTACCCGTCACCGGGGCGGGATGACGGGTATGACATCATGGACTACTGCGACATCAATCCCGATTACGGCACGCTGGAGGTCTTCAGGCGATTTCTCTCCGAGGCCCACGCCCGTGGGATCAGGGTCATCGCGGATCTCGTGCTGAACCATACCTCAGACCGCCATCCATGGTTCATCGAGGCCCAGAACGACTATTCCTCCACATACCATGATTATTACGTCTGGTCGGACACTCCGGACCGATATGCAGACGCACCCATAATCTTCAGCGACTATGAATCCTCGAACTGGACCTATTCACACCTGGCGGGGAAATACTACTGGCACCGTTTTTATCACCACCAGCCTGACCTGAATTACGACAACCCGCGCGTACGCGAGGAGATGAAGAACGTGTTTCGCTTCTGGCTCGACATGGGTCTTGACGGATTCCGCGTCGACGCCGTCCCCTATCTCTTCGAAAGGGAGGGGACCTCCTGCGAGAACCTTCCGGAAACCCACCGTTTCATAAAGGAACTTCGCGCCCTCATTGACACCCATTATCCCGAAGCCATTCTACTCGCCGAGGCGAACCAGTGGCCCGAGGACCTTGTCGCGTATTTCGGCGAGGAAGACGAGTTTCACATGGCCTTCAACTTCCCCCTCATGCCCCGCCTGTTCATGTCCCTGAAGCTCGAGCACCACGGCCCCGTGGTTGAAATCATGAAGCGCCTTCCCGCGATCCCCCCTTCCTGCCAGTGGGCGATGTTCCTGCGCAACCACGACGAAATGACCCTCGAGATGGTCACCGACGAAGAGCGGGACTACATGTTCAGCGCCTACGCGGAGGACCGCCAGATGCGTCTCAACAAGGGGATCCGCAGGCGGCTGGCGCCGCTCCTCGAAAACGACAGGCGGAAGATCGAGCTGCTCTACGCGATCCTCCTTACCCTCCCGGGAACACCCGTGATTTATTACGGCGACGAGATCGGCATGGGAGACAACATCTACCTGGGAGACCGCAACGGGGTTCGCACGCCCATGCACTGGGATGACGGAAAAAACGCGGGATTTTCCAGGGCGAAGCCCTCCCGGCTTTACGCCCCGGTGATTACCGACCCCCTATACAACTACCAGTCGGTGAACGTGGAAGAGGACAGGAACAACCCCAGTTCACTCTTCCGATGGCTGAAGGGAATCATCGCCCTTCGCCGCGGGCACCCCGTTTTCGGAAACGGGAGACTGGAATTTATATTCCCGGAGAACAGGAAAGTTCTCGTATTCATCATCGCCGATGAAACAGCTTCCATGCTCTGTGTCTTCAACCTGTCCGGGTCCGCCCAGCCCGTCGAACTCGACCTGTCATCCTGGGCCGGGAGCCGTCCCCATGAAATACTCGGCACAACCGATTTCCCCGTGATCGGCAAACTCCCCTACCTCCTCACCCCCAATCCGTACGGATATTATATTTTTCAATTGAAAAAATAGCAGCGGGAAACCAGATGACACCCTGGCATGTAATGATGGGAGATTTTTAGAAAAAATGAAGATCGGGTTCCTGGGAAAACCAAAAAAGGTGCTTGCGCGCTTTCGTTTGCAGACGGAGCTCTACCGCTACGTCACCTACGTGTTCTTTTCCACACTCCTTGGCCTGCTCGCGGGCCTGGGAGCGGTGCTCTTCCATTACCTCCTCGACCTGAGCCGCGTGTTCCTCGAGGATGGGAATTTCGCCAGTATCCTCGGTGTCGACGCCCGTCTCATTGTCCTTGCGCCGGTCCTCGGGGCCCTGGCAACGTCTTCCATGACCAGGCTGTTCCCTGAAACCGCGCGCCAGAAGGGAGTCACCTCGGTCATTAAATCTGTCCTGATTCACAACGGCTATATCCCCTTCAGGGTCACGCTCTTCCACCTTGTCGCGCCCCTTATCTCGATAGGTACGGGAGCCCCCCTTGGGCCGGAGGGTCCCGCTGCCAAGATCGGAAGCGGCCTTGGTTCATGGATGTGCCAGGTCCTCCGGCTCAGCCAGCAGGAGATGAAGATGTACGCGGCAGCTGGTGCCGGCGCCGCCATCTCCGCGGTTTTCAACGCTCCGATCGCCGGGGTCTTTTTCAGCATCGAGATCATCCTTCTCAACGATATCAAGAACAGGGTACTCGGTGGATTCATCATAGCCGCGGTCGTCGCCAATCTCCTCTCGAGGGGGGTCCTGGGCAATACCTCGGTATTCAACATCCCTCCCTATCATTTCCCCGCGCTGTGGGATTATCCCGTATTTCTTCTCCTCGGAGTTGTCTGCGGCGCAATATGCCTGCTTTTCTTTCTTCTCAATAATGCCGGGAGGCACCTGATTGATGACATCCTCAAGATCAAGAACGAATTCGCGCTTCTGCTTCCCCTGAGCCTTCTTTTCGGCGTCGTACTGCTATGGTACCCCGAGCTTTTCGGAGTAGGATACGGTGCCATGAACGACGCGATAAACGGAAGCTACGAAATGGGATTCGCCGCCTCGCTTCTCGCCCTCAAGATCGTCTTCTTCGCGCTGTTTCTTCGCGCCGGCGCATACGGGGGGCTCTTCGCCCCGGCACTGTATATCGGGGTCTTCACCGGTTTCCTTTTCTCCGGGGTCTCCAACGCCCTCTTCGGGCTCTCCACCGACCCCGTTCTCTTTTCCCTCGTCGCCATGGGCGGCGTGCTGGCCGGCATACACTCGATGCCCCTCACCGCCATGATGCTCGTCTTCGAGCTGACGAACGATTATCGCCTCATACTTCCCCTCATGTTCGTTTCCGTCATCGCGTACCTGGTCGTCATCTACGTCAACAGGGGGTCGCTCTACACGCGGGAACTTCGAGAAGATGGCATCAACGTGGCGGTATACGGAGAGAGCACCCTCCTGTCAAAAATCAGGGTGAGGGACCTTAAGCGGGTTGATTTTGAAAGCGTCTATACCACGACCCCCTTCAGGAAGATCCTGCCCCTCCTGGGTGATTCGGGATGCAATGATATCTTCGTGGTGGACGAGAATCACGCGCTTTCAGGGGTGATTTCGATTCGCGACATCAGGCACGTCCTTCTCTCCTCGGATATGGCCGATGTGCTTCTCGCCATGGATATCTCATCGCCGGCCCCGGTACTTACCGATGGCGATACCGTCGCAGAGGCGCTCGGAAGAATTGAGGAATACGATATCGAGAATATCCCCGTCGTCGCATCGGAGGAATCAAGGGTGGTCACGGGCATGATCACGAGGCATGACATTCTGAAGGCGTACAACAGGCTCCTTGAGAGGAGCGACAGGATCAACCTCTAGGCCCCGGCATGGTCGCAACAGCGCCATCCCGGATGCTTCGGTTTACTTCCGAGGCTCGAGGGAGGCCTCGAGCACCTTCAGCAGGTCAGCCCGGCTTACGGTGACCATGTTCCCGGAGTGGCACGGATCGGTATGGGCGTCGTCGGCGAGGGCCTCGAGATCCCCCTTCTTCACGCCGTGGCGCGAAAGCCCCATCTCTATTCCCGTTTCCTCGAAAAAATCGCGGCAGCTTTCCGAGAGACTGCCCCTTGCGAAACCGTTCAATTCAAAAATACCCCTCACCTTCTGTATCTTCGCGATCTGTTCGTAACTCAGGGCGGCCTGTTCCAGGAACAGCACCGATTTCGGGGCCACGAGGGCGTTTGCCAGTCCATGGTGGAGCCCGTGGCGGCTCGACAGTGGATGCGCCATGGAGTGAATCATGCCGAGTCCCTTCTGGAATGCCACGGCCCCCATGGTGGCCGCGATCTGCATCTTTTCCCGGGCCTCGAGATCGGAGCCGCTGGAGCAGGCAACCGGCAGCCAGCGCACGATGAGTTCCATGCCCTGAAGCGCAATCCCGTCCGCCATGGGATGAAACATGTTCGAAAAATACGCCTCGAGGCAGTGTATGAACGCATCGATTCCCGTTGCCGCGGTAAGGAGTGAGGGGAGCCCCGACGTCAGCCCCGGCTCGAGTACCGCGATGGCCGGCATCAGGTCGGGATGGAAAAAGATCGTTTTTTTCCCCGTTTCACGCATGATGATGACTCCGGACCGACCCGCCTCGCTGCCGGTGCCGGAGGTTGTGGACACCGCGTACAGCGGCGGCATCGGCTTGGTGATACGGCTGTCGCCTCCCAGGCAATCGTCGTATTGCGCAAGGGGTGGAGGATTGGCCACCATGATCTTGATGACCTTCGCGACGTCGATGGGGCTTCCGCCTCCGATCCCGATAATGCAATCGCACCCCCCCTTCCGGTAGGCCACGACCCCCTTCTCCACGTCCTCTTCAATCGGATTTGGATGGGTATCGGCGAAAACATCGAAGGCGATTCCCGCTTTTTGAAGCAGCGCGGTCAGTTGTTCCACGATGCCGATTTCAACGAGCGTCGCGTCCGTGACGACAAGGGCCTTCCGGTGGCCACGGTCCTTGAGTCGATTGACGAACTCATCCAGGGCGCCCTGGCCGAGCAGTATTATAGTCGGGAAGTTGTACTGGAGCATAAAGATTACTCTCTTGAGTGTGATCTGCGGCCGCGCCATACCCCCGGACGGTGTCCGGGTGAACCCGGTGCGCCTTCATGAGCCTCAATTATATGATCGCCATGAATATTCCTGTCAAGACAAATCGAGCTTCCATCCGATGTTTTCTCTTTCCGACGTCCCCATGCCTGTCGCCTGCAACTCCACGACAGCGGGCAAACGCGAGCCTCAAAGGTTCGACTTCCCGCCCCGCGACCTCAGGTAGAGAAGGAATGTAAGGAACGCGCTTACCGCCGCCATGACAAGAAGCATGAAGATCACGGGATCAATTGCGTCATGATACCTATTTGACATCCATCCCACGATCTGTTCCTGGAAGATGGGACCTATGGAGCCCATGCCATTAATGATTCCCGCGGCGGTAAGGGCGCCGGAACGCGACCCGACGTCAATGGCGCCCACGCCGGAAAGAAGGGAGTCCGGGCCGAAGAGCATGAACCCCGCGAGTCCTATCGTCGCGGCAAAGGCGACGAGATTCCTGGAACCCAGGTGATACATCGCTAGAAACGACAGGGTCATCATGGCAAGCATGATGAACGAGAGGAGCGCCCTCCGGCCCCTGAAAACCCTGTCCGATATGAATCCCCCGGCGATGACGCCGGCGAATCCGCACACATCGAAGATCGTGGAGAGATATCCGGCTCCCGCCTCGGTCATGCCGTAGTTCCTGTTCAGGAACCAGGGAAGCCAGCTCCAGAGGGCATAGCGGAGAAACTTTATGCAGAAATAGACCATGCCCATGATCAGGATCGTGATGATCACGTCCCGGTCCCAGCCCAGACCGGTTCGTTTCGCCATGCCGGCACACGGCTCGCTACCGGAATCCTCCTCGCCCTCCAGGGGCGCAAGCCCCACGTCCTCGGGTCGGTTGGGGTGGAGCCAGAGGACGATTCCCCAGACGGCGAGGAGTACGATGGATCCCCCGAAGAAAGACCAGCGCCATCCGGCCATCCCGAGCAGAAACGACGCGAAGAGCGTCGCCGCGAGGGAACCGAACTGGTAGCAGGTCGACCAGAAACCGAGAACGGTGCCCCGCCGGTCGCGCCTGAACCAGCTCGCGAGGCTTCCGATACATCCCGGCCATCCCGTGCCCTGGGCAAGGCCGTTCATGGAAATCAGGAGCATGAGGGTCCAGAATCCGTTTGAGACGCCGAAGAGAGCGGTACTGACGAGCGAAAGCATGATCCCCGCCAGGAGGAGAAGACGCGGGCCGAGGATGCGCCCGAAAAATGCGCTCGAGAACTGGCCCACCATGTAGGCGGCAAGGTAGGCGGTACCGAGATGCGCCAGGTCGATCGACGTGAGATCCAGGGCGCCCGCGATCCCCACTTTCGCCACGTAAAAGGGCTTACGGCAGAAATAGTATCCCGCGTAGGCAATCCAGGTCGCGGCAAGAATTTTCACCTGCCATGGACGGTATGACGATGCTTCCCCACCCGTTGAGGTCATTATCCCGACCCGGGGAGATATCCCGGCCTCGATTTTTCTTCAACACTGTCCACGGAAGAGCTCAAAGCGCCCACTCGAGTCCCAGCTCGCGGAGTTTACCCGCGCCGGGATTTCCCGTTTCTCTTTCCCATCCCATGATGGAATAGTATTCCTCCTTCATGCGATCGAAGTCCTCTTTGCCCACATGCCTCCCGGTGCTCGGACCGTCGGGAAGCGGCGAAAAAAGCCGATCGGGAAGGTCGTCATGCTCTCTTCCGAACCCGCGCCTGGCGTTGATGAGACGGAACATGTTGATCCTCCGCTCCCCCGCCTTCATGAGCTCCCACAGGGTGACCTGCCATCCCGTTGCGAAGGAGACAAGATCCTCCAGTTCCCTGTAGGGATAGAGGCTCCCGGGCCCCCACACGAACATGCAGAGGGACAGGGAATCGAGAAGGCTGTAAAACATCTGCGAATAGGCGGTCATCCGGACCTTGTTGAGGCTCGTCGAGGGATTGTCCTCCTGGCCGGTAATGGCAAGGCCCCGCGCAACCTCGGAGCCGCTGGCGAGGAGCCAGTCATGCTCCGAGGACATGTGGTCCGGCCCTATGGGACACACGGCGTACATGAGTGAAAGACTCGGTTTAACCTGGGGCATGTGCACGGGCAAACCCGCGCCCTTCACATGTACGGCAAAGGGCCGCGTGCGTTCCCCGAAGTAACTGACGAGGGCGCCGAACCCGTCGGCGCATATATCACCGATGCCCTCGCGGGCAGCCGTTGCGCGAACGAGTCCCAGGAGGGCATCGGGGTTGCCGAAACCACTGGCGAATCCCCCGGCCTGTTCGGGGGTTATCATCCCCTCCTCGAGACATTCGAATACGTATCCCGCTATTGATCCCATGGTAATGGTGTCGATGCCCATGTTGTTGCACAGCTCATTTGCCGCGGCAACGGCGGCAGGATCGGTGATGTCGAGGTTCGCCCCCAGCATCCCCAGGGTCTCGAATTCCGGGCCCCCGAGGCCGTTGCTGACGTGATAGGGGCCGCCGATCTTCACCCGCTTGCGGCATCCCACCACGCAGGCAAAACAGGTGGCGCTGCCGGCGCCCATTGAAGGCTCATAGGTTTCGCCGTGAAGTTTCATATAATCAGGATGCCAGCCGCGGGAATAATTATGCGTGGCGAAGTTACCGGCCTCCGCCTGGAATTTCACCACGCCCGGAGTGCCGAATTTTTTCAGCGTCTCGGGGAACCCCGACCCGGAAAGGCGGGACGCCCCTGACTTCGCCAGGGACTTCATCCCTCCGGGGTCCGCGAACGCGGGCTCTCCCGCGCCCTTCACGACGACGGCGCGAAGGTTCTTGCTTCCCATGACGGCACCCATGCCGCCCCGTCCGAAGGCGTCGCAGGTGTCCGCCATGATATTCGCGAATCGCACCAGCCGCTCTCCCGCGGGGCCGCACTGCATCACGCTGATCCCCTTCTCTCCCTGTTCAGAGACGATGGCACGGTGCACCTCGATGACGCCCTTCCCCGCGTGTGATTCAGCGTCCCTCACCGAAGCCCCCGTTTCGTCAACCAGGAGGAATGAAAGTCCCGGCGCCCGGCCCCTTATCACGATGGCGTCGTAACCCGCGCGCTTGATCATGGGACCGATGCTCCCTCCCGCCTGGCTGTCCACCGCCATGTTCGTCAGCGGCGAAAGGGAGGTCACCGCGCAGCGGCTCACACCCGACACCGCGGCTCCCGTGGATACACCGGGGGCAATGACGAGCAGGTTTTCCGGAGAGAGTGGATCGGTATCCGGCCCGGTCTCTTGCAAGAGGAACCACGCTCCTATGCCGCCTCCCCCCAGATAGCTCCGGTAAAATTCTTCACCGGGACTGAATATCTCACTCTTCCCCGTCACGAGATCCACTATCAGTATCCTGTTAATAAATCCCCTGTTCATAGTTCATTGCTCCTGCAGGTCTTTGCTTCCCCCGGGTGATTTTGTATCAGCATCCTATTGCCTCCCGTGGAGGAGGGCCTCGGCGATGATCTCGGAATACGAGGGATGCACGTACATCCCCTCGAGGACCTGTTGCGCGCTGATACCCGACGTTGCCATGAGGGACAGCTGGTTCACGATATCGCCGATCTCCTCTCCCACGACTGCGGCACCGAGGAGTCTCCCCGAGGGGATATCCTCTATGAGCTTGATGAATCCCGCGTCCCTCCCCTCCACGACGGCCTTGCCAAGGGCCTTGAAAAAATATCGGTACACCCGGAACTCACTCCCTTCCCTCAACGCCTCTTTCTCGGTGATACCCACGCTCCCCACCTGGGGCATGGAAAAAACGAGCCGCGGCATTGTGACGTAATTGACGGGGGGCGCGCCAACCCCCGCCATGTGGCGAACGGCGGTTTCCCCCTCCCTGGCGGCCGTGTAGGCAAGCATGGGAGTATCGATGCAATCACCGGCGGCGTAAATGACGCCGTTCGATGTCATCATGGCACCGTCGACGTCTATGAAACCCTTTTCCGTGAGTGTTACGCCCGCGGCATCGAGGCCCAGGCCGGCCGTGGCCGGCCTCCGACCCGTCGCCTCGAAAATGACATCGTATCGCTCTTTCCGCTCACCGCCGCCGGTGCCGAAGATGACGTCGTTGTCCGGCGTGATTTCACGTATGACGCAGTTGCCGTACACGCCGATCTTTTTCTTTTTGAATTCCCGCACCATGGCGCGCACCGCCTCCTCATCCTCCCCGAAGAGGGGGGATTCCATGGCTTCGGCGATATCAACGGCGCTTCCCAGTGCCGCCAGCAATGACGCGTACTCGCAGCCCACGACGCCGCCGCCTATGATAAGGGCCCGGCCCGGGGTCCCATCCATGTTGAAAATTCCTTCGGAGGAGCGCACGCCGGGCTGGTTAAAAAGCCTCCTGGGAAGGGAGCCCGCGGCGACAAGGTAGAAGGATGCGCTGAGGATGCGCTCGTCGATCGAGAGCTCCCCCTTCGATATGAAACGCCCCTCCCCCGTAATGATCTCCACGCCGTGTCCCTTGAGACGCGATCTCAGACCTTCGCGCAGGGACCCGACCCGTTTCATCACCATGTCGCGCATCCCGGCGTAGTCCCTTGAGAAATGCGAATGATAGAGCAGTCCCTTGAGGGGGATGCATCCTTCGCCGAGGCAAACGCCGCCGAGGCGGGATGGTTCCCGCTCCACGATGGCGGTCTTCATGCCATGCTTAACCGCCTCAAGGGCCGCGCCGTGACCGGCGGGACCCGATCCGATTATCACCAGGTCATACTCGCTCATGGTTCATCTCTCCCCTGATCAGGCGGCCCTCGCCGTCTCCGCGTGACGGATACGACTCCGCCATGTAGGAACTTCTCACGTAGGGGCCGCTCTCCACGTGAAGAAATCCCATTTCAAGAGCCTTCTCCCGATAGCGTTCGAAAGCGCCCGGCGTGATATACTCCTTCACGGGGATGTTTTTCCTTGCCGGCTGGAGGTACTGGCCCAGGCTCACGTAGTCGCATCCGGCGCGCCGCAGGTCCCCGAGAACATCGAGAGCCTCCCCTTCTTTCTCCCCCAGGCCGAGCATCAGGGCCGACTTCGTGGGCATTTCAGGGGCTATCTCCTTCGCGTGGGAAAGGACGCGAAGGCTCCGATGGTAATCGCCGCCCTTTCTCGCCCCGTAACGAGAGGGTACCGTTTCGACGTTATGCCCGAAAATATCCGGCCCCGCGTTTATGACGGCTTCAATCGAAGCGGCATCACCCCCGAAATCGGGCACAAGCACCTCGATGGCGGGAGAATGTCCGGTACGCTTCAGCGCACGGATCACGTCAACGAATACCGCGGCTCCTCCGTCATCAAGGTCGTCCCGGGTGACCGACGTGATCACCGCATGGCGCAATCCGAGCCTTCCCACGGCCCGGGCAACGCGTTCAGGCTCATCCGGGTCGACTGGCATGGGGACGCCCTTCGTCACGCCGCAAAACGCGCATCCCCTCGTGCAGATGTCACCCATGATCATGAAGGTCGCGGTTCCCCGGGAAAAGCATTCGGAGATATTGGGACAACGCGCCTGATGGCATACCGTGTGGAGAGAGAGGCCGGCCAGGAGGCCCTCCGTGGCGTGCATCGCGCGAAAGTCGAGTTTCTTATCGAGCCAGGACGGTCTTCCGGACAACCTCGGCCTCCCCGTCGCCATCGTCAGTCCATCGATCGCTCAGGTATCTTCTTTCCATAATGGCCTCTATCTCTTCAAGCTCTTCACGGTCGAGGTCTTCCGGTGCGAACCTTACACCGAGTGTTCCCTCAAGGGACTCGATGAGGCGCTCCGAAGCCTCGCGGATATCGACGTCACTACCGAGCACTTCGCCGAGTGAAACATACTCCCCCGTGGCCGCATCACCGGCGAAGCAGGCGCGCACCCTTCCCCTGTCAACCTCAAGGGGAATCGAGCCGTGCTGGAAGATGGTGCTCCCGGCCCTTCGCTGGGCATTGCCGCCGATTTTTTTTCCCCCGATCAGGAGGTCATACCGTTCCCTTCCCGCGAAGCAGAAGGGAACGCGGCGCGATGAAGGGTGGCCCCCGTCGCTTTCACCGGAATACTCCGCGGCAAGCCCGAGGCCCGCATAGAACGCTATCATCGCCCCGTTGAGGAAACGGAAGGAATCGGGCACGGAAAGACCGTTCCGGGTCATGGATGTTTCACCGCAGGCCACGGCATAGGTGATCTCACGATCGTGGAAAATGGCGCCCCCGCCCGTTATCCGCCGCACCACGCCGATGCCCGCCTCGCGGCAGGCGTCCCGGTTGACGCACCGCGCGTCCTGGTACCTCCCCAGGGTTATCGCCGGGGGGTCCCATCCGTACACGCGCGCGACGCTGCGCCCCGTGCGGTCCCGCCATGCGATCATGAATTCATCGATCGCCATGTTCGCGCAACCGCTGCGTCGCGCGAAGGGAATCAGTCGTCCCGGCAACATGTCAGCTTCAATTCACGGGCAGCCCGGGTCTCGTCGGGGCGCGTGACGGGGGTGTTGCCCGGAGCCTTCAGAATGCGGTCCGGGTCGGTTTTGGCCAGGTCGGCGATCTCTATCATGGCATCGATGAAGGCGTCGATTGTCTCTTTCGATTCAGTCTCCGTCGGCTCGATCATCATCGCCTCGTCGACCACCAGGGGAAAGTAGACCGTGGGGGGATGGAAACCCCTTTCGATGAGCGCCTTGGCAATGTCCACGGCGTGGACCCCGCTTTCCCGTACCTGGCGACACGCCGAAAAGACGCATTCATGCATGCATATCCTGTCATGGGGCAGATCGAAATAATCCTTTAATTTCACCCTGATGTAATTCGCGTTAAGAACCGCCTTTTCCGACACGTCAATGAGCCCCTCGCGGCCCAGCATCATGATATAGGTAAAGGCCCTCACGAGAACGGCGAAATTTCCGAAGAAGGACGCAACGGGGCCGATCGTGAGAGGAGCGTCGAAATCAGGATAATAGCTCCCCTTGGTGTCCCGGCGAATCGCGGGAACGGGCAGGAAATCGAGAAGCTTTTCCGATACTGCCACGACACCCGAACCGGGTCCACCGCCCCCGTGGGGTGTTGAGAAAGTCTTGTGAAGGTTCATGTGCACGATGTCGAATCCGATGTCCCCGGGACGCGCCTTGCCGAGAATCGCGTTCAGATTGGCCCCGTCGTTATAAAGGAGCGCATCGTGCGATCGGGCGGTTTTCACGATCTCATCCAATCCCCCGGGGAAAAGCCCCAGGGTATTCGGAACTGTCAGCATGATCCCGGCGACCTCATCGTTCATCTTCTCCTTGAACAGTCCCACATCCATGCCGCCCTGACCGTCCACGGGTATCGAGATTACCGAGTACCCGCCCATCGCGGCGCTTGCCGGGTTGGTGCCGTGGGCCTCCTCGGGAACGATCACGAATTTTTTTCTGTTCCCGCGGCTCCGGTGATAGGCCGCCATCATGAGAATTCCCGTGAGCTCCCCGTGGGCACCCGCGTAGGGCTGGGTGGTAACCCCTTTCATGCCGGTCACCTCGGCCAGCAGTTCGGAAAGGCGAAACACCAGCTCCAGGGCCCCCTGGACCGAATCCCCGGCCAGGTAGGCCAGGAAGGGATGCAGGCCGGCGAAGCCGGGAAGCGCCGAGACCGCGTCGTTGACCTTCGGGTTGTATTTCATCGTGCATGAGCCAAGGGGATAGAAATTCGTGTCCACCGAAAAATTCCCCTGGGAAAGGCGCACGTAATGCCTCACCACGTCAAGCTCCGAAACCTCCGGAAGCCCGTTTTCCGTTTTCCTGAGGCAGGAATCGTCCAGCACCTTCATCGCGCTGATCGAAGTGCCCCCCGCACCGACCCCCGATCTGCCGGGAACGCTCTTTTCAAAAATTGTTCTCATGACAGCACCTTCCGGAGGGCCTCCGTGAAGCCTTCGATTTCCTTCGCGCGGCGTTTTTCTGTGACGGCGATTATCAGTTCCTTTTCCCGTCCCTCAAAAAAGAGAGACGCGGGTATCCCCGCGACATACCCCGCTTCCCGCATCGGACCGACGACGGCGGCGGCCCGGTCAGGGAGCTCAACGGTGAATTCGTTGAAGGTGGGCCCCTCCTTCACGGAAACGCCCGGGATCTCCCTTATCCTGTTCTTGCAGTATTCAGTGCGCTCAAGGTTCAGCAGTGCCGTGTTGCTGAAACCTTCACGACCCATAAGCGAAAGATACATCACGGCCCTGAGCGCGCAGAGCGCCTGGTTCGAGCAAATGTTCGACGTCGCCTTCTCCCTGCGGATATGCTGCTCACGTGCCTGAAGGGTGAGCACGAAGGCGCGGCGACCGTTTCGGTCAATGGTTTCACCGACGATCCTCCCGGGCATTTTCCTGAGGTATTTCCCGTTCACCCCCATGAGACCGAGATAGGGCCCTCCGAAGGAGAGTGGAAGCCCTAGGGACTGTCCCTCCCCCACGGCGATGTCCGCCTTCATTTCCCCGGGAGTCCGCAGTATTCCGAGAGAAAGGGGATAAAACGAGAGTATGCCCACCACGCCGAGGGAACGCGCCTTTTCAAATATCTCCTCGTAATCGTGAAGTGCCCCGAAGAAATTGGGATTCTGCACGACCAGGGCAGCCGTCTCGCGGTCCAGGAGGGATTCCAGTTTCTTCCTGTCCGGATGGATATCCACGAGATCGACCACGATGATTTCCGTGTCAATGTTCACAAGATGGGTGGCGAGGATACGCCGGTGGAGGGGATTCACGCCCGCGTCCACGACGATCTTTCTCCGCCCGGTCGCCCGGAGGGCCATCACCACGGCCTCGTAGAGGGCGGTACCGCCGTCGTAAAGCGACGCGTTGGCGTATTCCATCCCCGTGATGCGGGCGATCATGGTCTGATATTCGAATATCGCGCAGAGGGTCCCCTGGGATGCCTCGGCCTGGTAGGGCGTGTAGGCCGTGACAAACTCGGAACGGGACGACACGGCGTCAACCGCGGAGGGTATGAAGTGGTCGTAGTATCCGCCGCCCGCGAAGCAAATGTAATCCGATCGGTTCCTCCCCGCAAGGTCAGCGAGGAATCCCTGGGCCTCGTTTTCCGATATGCCGGAAGGGATGGCAAAGGACTTCGCCCTGAGAGACTCCGGAATCACCGCGAATAGATCCGCCATGGATGCGACTCCAATGGCATCGAGCATCGCCCGAACCTCGTCATCCGTATGGGGAGTGAATCCCGCCATGTCTATTCGAGCCCCTTGGCGTAGGCGCGGTATGCCGCCGCATCCATAAGCCCCTTCGACTCGTCGGGATCGGATAGTTCGATCTCGGCGATCCAGCCGCCCTCATAACATGATGAGTTGACCAGTTCGGGAGCGCCTTCCAGGGCGTCATTGAACGCGGCGATCCTTCCCGACAGGGGAGCATAAATATCGCTCGCCGCCTTGACCGATTCAATGCCCGTGAGAAAAGCGAATTGCTTCACCTCCCTGCCGACCTCCGTCGGTTCCACGAAGGTGATGTCACCCAGCTTCTGCTGCGCGTAATCGGTGATCCCGACCTTCGCCTTCTTGCCATCAATTTTTGCCCACTCATGCTCTTTCGTGAACAGATACCCGTCAGGAACAGAAATCTCCATCGCGTGTCGCGCCTCCGGTTATTTTATTGAAGTTTTCGTGATAAAGGGAAACGTCTCGATTACGGCAGGGAAGTCTCCCTTCCCCGTATCGACCGTAACGACGGTGCCGCGACCGCTCCCCCCCGTCTCCATGTACCCCATGGCAATTCCCCGCCCCAGGTGCGGGGAAAACGCGCCGCTGGTCACGACGCCCGCCCTGCGGCCATCCCAGATGAGATGGTTCTCGTGCCGCGGCGTCCTCCGCCCCTCGGCGAGAATCCCGACGAGCCTTCTTCGGGGGCCCTCGGCGAGCCCCTTCTGGACGGCCTCCTTCCCGTTGAATTCCTTTCCCATGTCCAGGAAGCGCTCCATTCCCGCTTCCACGGGCGTCGTGTTCTCGTCAAGCTCGTGCCCGTAAAGGGGCAGACCCATTTCAAGGCGCAGAATATCGCGCGCGCCGAGTCCCGCGGGGCGCACCTCGTGTCGTTTCAGCAGTTCCGCCCAGAGCAGTGCGCCCACTTCCGGGTTGCTGTAGATTTCGTATCCGAGTTCCCCCGTGTAGCCTGTCCTGCTAATCACGCAGGATGCGCCGAACAGTTCAAAATGATCGAAACCGAAGTATGTGAGCGCCGCGATGCCCTTTCCCGCCACATCGATGAGCACGTCGCGGGACATGGGGCCCTGTAGATCGAGTTTCAGGATCTCCGGCGAAATGTTCGTTATGGATGACGCGTCGGAAAGCAGTGATCGAATGGAATCGAAATCCCTCGCTTCGTTCGAAGCGTTCACCACGAGCATCCACTCATCATCCCCCATGCGGTAGGCAATAAGATCGTCGAGGAAGCGTCCCTCCTCGTTCAGCAAAAAGCCATATTTACAACGACCCGTTCGCATGGAAGTGACGGGAATGGTGATCGCGTAATCGAGGGAAGATGCGCCCGGCTCCTCGCGGACGATGAACTCACCCATGTGAGAGATGTCGAAAAGCGAAACCGCGGCCCTCGTGTGCCTGGCCTCGTCGAGTATACTCCCGTAATGAATGGGCATCTGCCAGCCCGCGAAGGGCGCCATGAGCGCCCCCAGGCGTACATGTTCATCATAAAGCGGGGTTTTTCTTTCCATGGGATCCATCGTTCAAACCGCCGAGAAATAGCGACCGGCCCGCGTGGGGGCGGGCGCCAAAGGGTATCGCGCAATCAGCTATCACACGCGGAAACAAAATTCTCGCGGATTTCTTGAAAAAGACAAGTTAAATTTTATGTCGTATGATTTTTTTCTTTTAATCTTGACCATTTCGCCCCTGCACGCATACTTGTTGGAACGCTGGCAGTCCGACAAAAGGCACTGAAATGAAAAAACGTCCATCCTGGTGGCTCAATTTTCTCAGGATCATCTGGCCTCTCACGACCCTGAGCGCGAAAATGACCGGCTGGCCCCTGGTGGGCCCCATTCTGTACCGGATGGTGAGGCCCCTCTTCACCGGAAAGAATTTCAACGTGACGCACATACCCGTAAACAGGGATATCCACGGATCCGGAAGCACCTTTCTCCCGGAACTGATCCTCGAAGCGCTGATACGGCGGTCATCGCACAGGGTCACCATCAACCGTTGCACCTGCAGGGAGTCGGAGGGATGTACCCGCTATCCCGTGGAGAACGCGTGCCTCCACCTCGGCGAGGGCACGCGCCACCTCGATCCCCACATCGCCACTCCCCGCACCGTCGAGGAGGCTCTTGACCACGCCCGGAGAATGGTGGGACTCGGCCTGGTACCGATGCTCGGCCGCGTGCGCATGGATGATTTTTTTTACGGCACGCCGAATACCGGCAGGTCGCTCACGATCTGCTTCTGCTGCCCATGCTGCTGCACGATCTTCAAATCCGCGCGTTTTTTCCCCGGCGAGGTCAGGGATTCCCTGGTTCGGCTCAGGGGACTCCGTCTGACGGTCGATCCATCGCTCTGCAAGGGCTGCGGCACCTGCGTCGATGCCTGCTTCACCCGGGCCATCACGATAACGGAGGGAATCGCGATCCATGACGACACCCTATGCAAGGGATGCGGGCTCTGCGTCCCGGCATGCCCCGAAGGGGCACTATCGATCGGGGTGGACGATGTCGACGCGGCGGTGGACGAACTGGCGGGACGCCTGCGCAGAAGGATCACTATCGAATAATAATCTTACCGCCAGTTCAGCTTAACAGTCTCGCATACATTACTTCACGGCGTGCGCCGACGAAGGCGCGGGGAGATCATGAAGCTCAGGGCAACAAAAATGGCGCGCATCGTAACGATGGCGCCTCACCGGAGCGACGGCCCTTCGGAACCCTGACCGCTCTTTATTCTCGAGGCGAGCGGAATACCGGCGGGCCCCGGTAACGAAAAAGTACCGGAGGCAATCATCGGGGTACTGCCACCGGGAGAAACCGTCTCCCGATCACTGTCATGCCTTCGTGTCGATCCTCCATCCCTTGTTGACCGCCTTTGCCTCCTCGGCCTGGTCGTTTTTGCCGGTGGTAACGCGCTCAATCCGTTCCTTGTTGAACCTGTCGTAGTTTTCCATCACCCCGGGTTGTACCTGTGGCTTCTCAATCTTCTGTATTGCCATACTCGCCTCCCTCCCTGCGTGGCGTTTGTGACATGGAACCGGCATGTTCGCGCGGCCTCGTTCCATTAAGTCAATATAACCCCCGGCAGATGAAAATTCAATAAAAAAAACCCGGCATGTCCCGGGATGGACTCCGGGCACTCATCGTAAAAAATATTCTTGATTTTTGAAGGCGCGCCACGCCTACTTATCGGGTCGCGTGGGCCGTCCGGAACACGATGAACGGTTCACTACTACGGGGAATCGCCTGACCATGGGAACAACCTACCACATCGAGACCTTCGGGTGCCAGATGAATAAACATGACTCGGAGCTCATGGCCCTCTCCATGAGGGAAGCATCATTTATACCCGCCCCCGATGCGTCATCTGCCGATATCGTCATTTTCAACACCTGTTCGGTGCGCGAACACGCCGAGCAGAGGGCCCTTTCGCGGATCCGGTCACTTGCGAAGCAGGGCGGGAAGAAAGGCCGCATCGTCGTGATCGCCGGCTGCATGGCCCAGCGGATCGGCCGTCGTCTCATCGACGAGGGGACAGCTGATATCGTCGTGGGTCCCTACCAGTCGCCCTCTATCGGATGTATCGCCAGGACGTATATTGATAGCCCTTCCCCCGAGGCGCACCTCTCGCAAAAAAAGGATGACTTTTCCCCTCGCGTCGTCCCGACAGTCAACGACCGTACCGGCGGGCCGCCATGGCACAGCTGGGTGACCATAACCCACGGCTGTGAGAACTTCTGCTCCTACTGCATCGTCCCCTTCGTAAGGGGCAGGCTGATCTCCTTTCCCTCGGAACAAATACGTGCGCATATACGGGGCCTCGCCGGGAGCGGTATCCGCGAGATCACACTCCTGGGCCAGAATGTCAACCAGTACGGCATTGATACCGGCGACATCCCCTTCCACCGCCTTCTGGCATTCGCCGCGGAGGTCCCGGGCATTGAAAGAATCGGATTCCTCACCTCCCACCCCGCCGATTTCCCCGTGGAAATTTTTAAGGTCATACGTGAACACCCGAACATATCGAGGTCCATTCACCTCCCCCTCCAGAGCGGATCCGACAGGGTCCTCTCCATGATGAACCGCCGCTATACCTTTTCTGAATACATGAGGATCGTCGACGCGGCGCGGTCAATCCTGGAAAGCTGCGCCCTCTCGACGGACCTCATCGTCGGGTTTCCCGGGGAAACCGCTGATGATTTCGAGGCAACCCTGAACGCCGTGGAGACGATACGCTTCGACGACGCCTTTACCTACGCCTATTCCCCGCGATCCGGGACCCCGGCGTACTCAATGCGCGAGTCCCTCACGAGGCCTGAAAAACTTGAACGGCTCAGGAGGCTTATCGAGGTTCAGCGTCGGATATCCTCCCAGAAGCTTAACGAAAGGATCGACCGCGAAGAAGAGGTCATCGTGGAGAAATTCAGCAAGAAATCATCGGAAAAAGTAATGGGAAAAACATTCCTCAACCACGTGGCGGTGGTGCCCGGAACCGCCGAAGATTTCGGAAGGAAGCTGAGGATCCGCGTCATCGGCGTGCGCGGGACGACCCTCAGGGGGGCGCGGCTTGGGTAATTCCGCGCATTCATTATTCATCAGCGCAATGGTCATCCTCTTCGGCGCCCCTGCCCTTATGGCAGGCACCCAGGCGGGTACCGCCGAATTTCGGCGCATCGAATCCCTTCTTAAAAGCGGCAGTTCCGTCGAGGCGAGAAACCTTTCATTTCGGTTCATCGAATCATTCCCGCGGAGCCCCCATGTCCCGGACGCCCATCTCATCATAGCCGAAACCGAATCCTCGCCTGAAAAAGCTGTCTCGCGGTACCGCACCATTACAGGACGGTACCGTTCCTATCCGCGGCTTGATCATGTCCTGTTCCGCGTATGCGAAATCCACTTCCTGCAGGCGCGGTGGAGGGATCTTGAGGACGCGGCACGTGATGGCATGTCACTCCGTGACAATTCCCATTATGACGATTTCGCGCTTTTTCTCGTCATCTCCCTCATCCGTCGCGGGAATTACAACCGCGCCGAGAGGGAATGCCGGCGGCTGATCGAGCGCAACCACGAGTATGAAAGCCTGGCCAGGAGCCTCCTCATCCTCGCCTACATTGACCGCCGGTCCTCGGGTTTCTCGCGGGATTACATCTCCACCCTTCGCCAGGTCGCCACGGGATATCCCGAATCGGATGCCCACCCGGCCACGCTCTACATGCTCGGGGAGTTCTATGAGCAAAAGAAGATGTACAACGAATCCTACTCGGCATACAGCGACCTCCTCGGACGATTCCCCGAGTCCCCCGAAGCCGCCGTTGCTCAAGGGAGAATCCACGCCATCATTCGGCACAGCCCCCGGAGGGTACCGTATCTTCCCGATCGGGGGATCATCGAACGCACCGAGACGCTCGATATCCGGCCCCATGAGGAGGTCCCCGAGCGGGATGAAACGGCTTCATTCTATTCCATATCGATAGGCCCCTTCGACACCGCAGGCGGCGCGAAAAAAATACGCGCTCTCCTTGGCTCCTTCGATTTTCTCCAGACCGTGCGGCTGAGGCGCGGATACGCACTCTACGTCGGGAGGGCCCCTGACAACGAATCGGCCCTGGAGCTCAGAATCAGGCTCGCCGAGGAGTTCGGCATCAATGGAAGGATCGTCCGCATCGCCGGTGAGGGCAGGCGGGCCTATATCTACGGGGATTAGCAATGGAATCGAAAACCACCCCCGCCATGAAGCAGTTTCTCGACATGAAGCGGCAGTACCGCGAGGAGATCCTTTTTTTCCGGATGGGTGATTTCTACGAGATGTTCTACGATGACGCGAGGGACGCATCGAAGATCCTCGATATCGCCCTCACCTCCAGGCAGAACGACATTCCCATGTGCGGCATCCCCTACCACGCGGCCGAAAGTTACATCGCCAGGCTCATCAAGGCGGGCAGGCGCGTCGCGATATGCGAGCAAATGGAGGCGGCGCCCTCTTCCGGGCCCGTGGTAAAGCGCGAGGTCGTCAGGGTGATAACCCCGGGAACACTGATAGAAGACAACCTGCTCCAGTCCGATGACAACAACTATCTCGCTTCGGTCATCATCGCCCGTGATGCTGTCGCGCTGGCCTTCGTCGATGTGTCGACGGGCGATTTCTACATCTCCTCGACGGGGAAATCACCCGATCTCTTCCGCGGGGAAATCATGAAATACGGGCCCAAGGAGGCCGTGGTGCGAGACGGAGACGACCCCGCGTCGGAGCCTTTCATCGAGCACCTCAGAATGCGCGAGATACCTATCTTCCGCATCAACGA
>CAZKPR010000055.1:0-19735 GCA_964554685.1 uncultured Leptospirales bacterium
ATGGAACGAAGATCGTGTAAAGAAGGAGATGGACAAGGCCCTTGCAGTGTTCCAGATCCCGGGGAAGAAGCCGCGACGGAATTCTTCGGGGAAAACGATAGCAAAAGGGAACGGGAAATAGTTCGATCGCGTAATGCGATTTTCATCGAGGTGCCGATATGGAGGGGGCATGAAAAAGCTTCTAATCAGCGCGATGCTCATGGTATCGATTCTTCTCACTGCGTCGGTCGTATCACCGGGAGCAGTTAAGATTGACAGGAATTCCTGCTCCTACAAGGGAATCAGGCTCCATGGCAAGGTACAGATCGTTACGAGTTTTCCCGATCTCAAGGTTCAGGTCGTGACATCATTCCCTGACCTTAAGGTAAAACATGTGAACTCCTTTCCAGACTCCTGTGGCGAATGGCAGTTCGTCACATCGTTTCCCGACTTCAAAATTCAATACGTAACGTCGTTTCCCGATATCAAGATACAGTTCGTCGAATCATTCCCCGGAATCCCGTGACGGGTGGTGCGGTTCCGATGTCTGATATGGTAATTCCGGCAAAGGCCAAATTTTTCGTGAGTATTATATACAGCTCTGACGACATTCTCTCTGATTTGGAAAAAAGGCTCATTAAGAAATTTGGGATAATCGATTATCGGACAAGGAGTTTCCCCTACGTATCGGGTGAATTTTTCAGGGACAAGGGCCCCGCACAGCACCGGGTTTTTCTTTCGTTCGTGAAATTGATGAAAAGGGAGCGGATCGTTTCGGTTAAAAAGTATACCACGGGTCTTGAACAACGTTTCATGAAGCAGGAACGACAGGGCGCGAAGATAGATCCAGGGTACCTGACCCTTTCCAATGTATTCATCGCGACGGGTAGGGACTATTTCCACCGGGCCTACATTGGAAAGGGAGTGTACCTGGAAAACGAATACCGCTATGTGGGGAAGCGGTACCAGCCATGGGAATGGACCCCGCCGGATCTTCACAAACCCGAGAATGTTTTTTTCTTCCATGAAATACGCGTTTTATACCAGAGGCAGCTTGGAGAGTGATCATTATTACACATCGATCACCGCGGTGGCGCTCCATTTCCCGTCATTACGGGTAACCGAAAGCCCGTGAAGGGTTACCGCTTTAATGTCGACTCGAAAACAATGCCGTTCCCTGTCGATCTCTTCGCCTCGGCAGCGAGCCGTGAGGCGATAACCCCATTCAAAGGGTGAAATATCCAGCGAGTGGGGAAGGAGAAGAAGGCGTTTGGCGTCTTTGAAATAAATGATTTCTGATAGCCATTCATGGTAGAGAAGATCGATGGCTGCATCCTCGCACTGAATGTCAAGATCAATGGTGGGATGGATTGCCCCGGGGTTATCCATCATGATCGCCATGAGTGCCCTCGCCCCTTCCGCGAAAAGGGACTCCAGGTCATCATGGTGGACTCTGAAAGCAACATCCGAACGGCTTAATCCCTCCACGAGCTCATAGGTCATTGCCTTCACCCCTTGATATTGGCAAGGGGAAGAAGCCTTGCAACGGCCCTGCTGAGGCCGCCCCTGGATGTCGCCTCGATGACCTCGTCGACATTCTTGTAGGCTCCTCCCGCCTCTTCGGCGAGTCCGGAGTAGGAGGTGGTAAGAACGAGAATGCCCCGATCCTTAAGATCCTTCTGGAGGTCCCTTCCCCGGTACGCGCTCCTAGCCCTGGTGCGGGACATGACCCTGCCGCTTCCATGGCAGGTGGAGTGGAATGCATCGCCGCTGGTATTCACGCCAGCCAGGATATAGGATCCCGTTTCCATGCTGCCGCCGATGAGCACGGGCTGTCCCGTCTTCCTGTAAGGGGCGGGAATGCCCTCCATGCCGGGACCGAAGGCGCGTGTGGCGCCCTTGCGGTGTACGAGCATGGTTCTTTCCGTCCCCTGCATTCGGTGCTTTTCAAGCTTCGCCGTGTTATGACAGACATCATAGACAAGCCGGAGGCCGAGGTCATCGTGCGATTTCCTGAAGATATCGGAGAAGACATTCTTCACTTCGTGCATTATTACCTGTCGGTTAAGGAAGGCGTAGTTGATCGCGCAGTTCATCGCCTTGAAATACTCCTGTCCCTCTTCAGAGCGGAAGGGAGCGCAGGCGAGTTCCCGGTCGGGCATCGATAGGCCGAATCTTCTTGCCATGACGGAGAGGAATCTCTTGAGATAGTCCGTGGCGATCTGGTGGCCGTAACCGCGGCTTCCTGAATGAATCATTACCATGATCTGTTCGTCGCGATCAATGCCGAATGTTCCCGCGGTATCGGCATCGAAAACATCGTCTTTTCTCACAACCTGTATTTCCAGGTAGTGGTTCCCGGATCCAAGGCTTCCGATCTGCTCTTTCCCACGGGCGCGCGCTTTGTTCGAAACGGCCCGCGGATCCGCATCCATTATCCTCCCCCCTTCTTCAATCATTTCAAGGTCACCGGGTACGCCATGACCGTTTCTCACGGCCCACTCAGCGCCAAGCCTCACTGCCTCGTCGAAACGATCATCGCTGAGGGAGACCAGGCCCCCTGAACCCACTCCCGAGGGTATGCGGGTGAATAGCGCTTCTATCAATTTTTTCAATTTCGGCTTTAGTTCATCCCGGGTGAGCGAGGTGCTCATGAGACGGACGCCGCAATTGATGTCAAAGCCGATCCCGCCGGGCGAGATGACCCCCTCGTCGGGGTCCACTGCGGCGACGCCGCCAATGGGGAAGCCGTACCCGGAATGGCCGTCAGGCATGCAGAGGGCATGGCCGACGATACCCGGGAGGAAGGCGACGTTGGAGAGCTGTTCAAGGACCGCGGTGTCCATGTTTTCAATAAGTGTGCGAGAACCGTAGATGCGACCCGGAACCCGCATCCCTTTTTTAAATCCCTGGGGCAATTCGAAGAGGAAATCAAGATATCAATAACGAACAGGAAAAACCAGCAGAAAAATGGCCGAATGGTGGAATGCGAGCGGGAGCTGTATCCGGGTCAGGGCGCGGGGGATTCTTGATTTATTTGCCTGCCGCCGTTGCAAGCTCCTTTACCGCGGCAAGATATTCACGCATGCCATGCATGAATATCGTGTTGTGGTCGGCCTTGGGGATGGTGAGCATTTTGAGGTAATTCCCGCCCGAGGCGTTGCGGAGCGCCACACCGTCACCGTAAGGAATGATATGGTCGCGTTCGGCATGGATGATCAGGGTGGGGCCGGAATACATCGTGATTTTCCTCTCATTCCCGAATCCTCCGTCCTCGCGAAGACCGAAATGATCCGGGTTAAGCCCGAGGCGCCGAAGGAGCGGGAGGGCACGGGCGAAACCACTCTCGATGATGAGCCCGTCAATATTTTCGGCATGGCGGGAGGCGAGTTCCAGGGCAGGGGCGCTCCCGAGGGATCGTCCCATGACGATAAGAGGTCCGGTGAAGTCGTTATCCTTTAGCCATGCCCTGATAAAAGAAAATACCACGTGTGAGTCTGACATCATTGCGGAAACCGTTGGCACCCCGCCTGACCGTCCATAGCCGCGGTAGTCGACAGGAATGAAGGTAAGGCCAATCTTGACGAATAGTGACCCCAGGTCGTCATAGTCTTCGACAATCTCGCCGTTGCCATGAAAGAACAGCACCGCGGGCGAATTCCTGCCAGCCACGAAAATCCTTCCCCCAAGCGAAATCTCCTCCTCAACGGGAATGAGTATATCATGAATGGCGCCGTCGCCCCGGAAGGAGCCGTACTCCCTGCGTGGATGAAAAAGAAACGAAAGGATGTCAGGGTGGTCGAATTGTGAATAGTCATTCATAACAAGGCCTTGAATAACCCAATGGCAATACGTTTACTGATCATTGATAATGATATCCTCTTATCATAGTGAATATCTGCGATGTGTCAATTGGAATTTATTGGATCGGTTCTGTCATGCATGGTAATGATCGTTGTTTTGTAAATTCATGGACAACAGTTCGAGCATATCATGCCTGAAATTTCGGTTGAAAAAAGGACAGATCTATAGAACATGTCAAAAAAAGATCTAACGCCATAGCATTTTAGAAACTGATTGCGGAAGGGTATGGCGTGGGGAGGCAGGGTTGAACATCAAGCGCTTTACTATTGCAAGCATTACTGTTTTCCTCGTTATCCAGGGAGTCGACTGGCTTGTCCATGGCCTACTCCTTTCCGGGTGGTACTCCCGGCTCACGGGACTCTGGCGGACGAACATGATGGAACTGATGTGGGTAATGGTGCTTGGATCGCTTTTCTTCTCGTTCATGTTCGTGTTTATTTTCATAAAGGGATATGAGGGAAAAGGAATTTTCGAAGGTATACGATATGGTCTTTACATCGGGCTCCTGCTCTTTATATCCGGAATGTTGGGCCAGTATGCTATGTATCCAATTCCCATCGAATTGGCGTTGGTATGGATCTGCTATGGAGTAATCGAGATGATGATTGCCGGTGCGGTGGCCGCGGCGCTATACCGTAGTTGACGCTTACAGCGAAAAAATATTGAAGTCTCACGAATGATACAACAGACGCGGCACAGTGATTAGAAAACAATTACTCGCATCACTTTGTTTTATTCTCTCAATTGTCCTTACGGCGGGAGGGCAAATAAGTCCGAATGCCGGTTCCCCGAGCTAGGCTTTTGCGAAGGATAATCCGGGCGATACCGTTTCAGCACATACCGAAAAAAAGTCATCGGAAGCCGCGAAAACCGATACGCGGCGCGACATAATTCGATACGTCTATGCGGTCGGTTTCCCGGCGCTTACCATGGGCTACGGATTTTCCTCATGGGGCTGGACGAAGAGGAATTACTGGAGGTGGTCGAACGAGGGATGGTTCGGCCACGGCACCCATTACGGAGGATTTGACAAGATCGGTCACATGTTCACCCACTATTCCGCCATGCGATTGAGCTGTTCCGTCTTCAACTACACGGAAAAAGGATCGAATTACCGTTTCCTTTACGGCGCTCTGCTGACCTTGATAATGGGGCTTTCCATAGAAATCGGTGATTCATATTCAGGATACGGCTTTTCATATCACGATCTCGTTTTTGATTCCGTCGGGATACTGATAGGAGGACTTCTCGAAGCTTTCCCGAGGGTAGATGCGTTCGTAAGCCTGAGCCTGGAATACTGGCCGAGCGCGTTTTTCAGAAAACGTCCGGGAAAGATATTCCTCATGCCTGATGATTTCGGCGGCATGATCGTGATGGCGAACATCAAGCTCGCCGGATTCCATGAGGTGGGGCTTGCTGTCCCAAACTTCATGCGCTACATCATGTTCGATATCGGTTACGGCGTGAGGGGGTATACCTCCTACGACCGGAGGGCCGCATGGGACAGGTTCCGGCTTCCCACGCGGAGGCAGGAAATCTACGTGGGAATATCCGTTAACTTCATGGAAATCATCAAGGATTTCTTCAAGGATCCACAGGTACTGGCGAGCCGCGCCACCCAGCAGGTTTTCAAGTATTACCATATACCGGGATACAAGCACCGCTTCCTGGTGAATGAAAGCCTCAAGAAACCTCACTGGTGAGGGACAATAGTTCGAATAATACCAGGATATGCCGCGTGATTCCACGGATGACCGGTTCACCACGGGGAAACTCTGAAAACGAACGCCGAGGTGGATATCATGAAATGCTTGTGTTTTTCGTGGCGGTCGGCCTCTCGCCCGTGGCGGTCGCGCGGCTCAGGAACAGGCTGGCGGGAAGTATTCTTGCATGAAGAAAATTATCCCTGGCCGCCATGCGCCGCGCCCATCCCCGACAGTTACTAATACACTGGCCGCACCCCATGCATTTCGACGGATCGTACGCGGGATGCGATCCGGTTGAAGAGATGGCTCCGAAAAGACATCGATCAATACAGAGACCGCATGCCTGTTCCCCCATGCATTTCGCCGGATCGAGTACGGCAATTTCCGGTCCAGGGTAGAGAAATTTCCCGGTAAAACGCCAGGTGCGGTAAAGCACGCATATATCCCGATCGCAATTGCACACGACGAAGGTCCACTTGCCCGACTGCATGCAGAAGTCCAGGGAGTGCACAAACCCCGCGTCACGGCACTCCCTGAGAATCCGAGATGCCTCACCGAAATCGATAATGCGGTAACCGATATTGAGATGGTGGTATATGTCCGCGCCGTAGAGGACCACGATGTCCTTGCAGGAGGGACCGTGCCACCGGTCGAGGGCGCGCTGACACACGCAGGGCCCCACGGCGATGCGCGCCCCCCCCGGACCTTCTGCAGTCTCAATATGACGCATGAAGTGCTCCGCGGCGGATGTGGTGATTACCAGGCCGTGCGGGAAGTAATGGCTCACTACCGCAATGGTTTTCAGGAACGCCCTTCCCCAGGCGCTCCCGGTAATGCCGGGCGAGGTAATGAGACGATCCACGATCCGGAGAATCAACGGTTCGGCAACGGCGTAAAGCCAGTGCAGGATATACTGTACGGGACCCGCGGTACCGAGACCAGTGCCCGACATTCTCACGTGGGCGAAGAAAGTCATGGCAAATATAATGGGCAAAATAATTTCAAAATCCATGCGATTTTCCTGATGTTGGATTCACGAAATGATATGATCGAAAATGCCGATGAATGTCAATCATTAGCTTGCCGATATGCCGAAAATTTGAAAATGATCTAAGGAGATAATAATAGCCGGTTAGTCTTGAAGGCGTGATGATCTTCTTTGCGCTTGACAGCACAGGAATGATGGGATAATAAAAGATCAGGCGAGGTGAAATAATCGAAGGTGGTGCATTATTCTGATTTATTGAAAACACCGATCAACATGCTACAATAGTTCCTCAGTGCTTTCAGGAAGACTGTTTCATGGGGTGGTTAAGTGATGCCAATGCGGAGTTCCATGCTTGTCACTGCCGCTGGCGCGTTGATCTGCATGATTGTGTCAATCAATTCCTCATGTTTTTGCACGGGAAATGATTCGAGGTCATGCTACAGGATAGGCGATGATGGAGTGTTTCTCCGTTATTACGGAGGGTATCCAAGGGCGGAGGAGGTATTTCTCAAGGTGCAAGGCGCAGATCCGGGCACGTTCCGATTCATTGAGGGTTCCCGGGAGGGGGACTGCCAGTCCGGGCATATGTATGCCATGGATCGCAGGCACGTTTTCTACCGTATCACCCCAATAAAAGATGCAGATTCTTTGACGTTTTTACCCCTCAGGTATGGGTATTCAAAGGACACCAGGTGCGTATATTTCAGGGGGCACGCCGTTGGAGGGGCAGATGCGGAAAGCTTTACCGTCATCGAGAACAAATATACGCGTCCCTATGGCGCAGATCGCTTCGGCGTTTTCCATATGAATGAAAGGCTCCGAGGGGATATCGACTCCGGAAGCTTCGAGATTCTCCACAGGCCGTATTATAAGGACAGGGTGAGGGTCTATTACGGGAAACACTACACGGTCCTTGAAGGAGCCGATCCCGCGACTTTTACCTGGTATGAATACAGGGAAATAGTAAATGACATCTATTACGCCTATGACCGTAAGAATGCCTATTATTACGAGAATGGCAGGGTTGCGACGATCTGCGGAATCGACCACGCGACATTTACCGTCCTGGGGCGCCATTATGCGAAGGATAAAAACAGGGTGTATTATACCTTCATGATCGTGGAAGGCGCCGATCCGACAAGCTTTCACGTGCCGGAAAAGTTAAAGCAGCATCTCGCGCGAGACAGAAACCGTCGTTTCATAAAGGGAAAAATAGTTGAATAATGAGACGGAACCGTGACTGTGATAAAACCACTGTTGAATTCATTGTATCAGGAGCAACCGGTTCTGAGCGATCGGAGGAACTCAAGAAACTATACCAGACGTGGCTCGCAACAGGTGGTTCACGATTCGAAAGTCCCGAAAAGGGAACGATGCTTGTCAGGGCGATAATCACGGGGTTGAGACGGCCCACAATCGTCGATAATTCCGTGGGCTATGCATGCGGCGAGGTGAAGAACGGCATCATCAGGGCCGAGGGCACGATATGGGACGGCACGCATGTGCAGATTGCCTCTGAATAAATGATCCAGCGGGATGAAGGTTGAAAACGTGGCATTGGTATTCCGACACAGCTATTAATCCAGGGAGATGATATGATTACAACGCCGGAAGTTCAGTCACATGACATCGGGGACGCACGCATCGAGTACCTCCATTATCCCGGCAGCGGGCCCGTAATTATCATGCTCCATGCGACGGGTTTCCTTCCCTGGCTCTGGCATCCCATCGCGCGCTCCCTGTCGGCGGAATACCGCGTGCTGGCGCCCTACTTCTGCGACCATAGGACCGCGGAGCCGGAAGATGGCCTCGATTGGATGATGCTGGCCGATGACCTGTGCCGTTTCTGCAAGGGACTTGGCATTGCCGAGCCATTTCTTATTGGCCATTCAATGGGCGCCACGGTGATGACCCTTGCGGAGGCGACATTTGGTCCCGTGGCGCGGGGAATGATTTTGATTGAGCCGATTTATCTTCCGGGTGAGATATACACAATAGGTCTGACGATAGACCAGCATCCCCTCGCATCCCGTTCCATCAAGAGAAAGAATCACTGGGAAAACGTAAATGAGGCGAGGACATACCTCCGGTCAAAGGCGCTTTTCAAGAACTGGGATGAGGAAATGCTCGATCTTTATATTGCGTACGGCATGGTACCGGGGGAGACCGGAGGGCTGAGCCTGGCCTGCCACCCCCGGAGGGAGGCGGCGCTTTTCATGGGTTCCCAGAAGATGGATCCGTGGCCTCTCCTTCCGAAAATCTCCTGCCCGGCGATGGTAATGGAGGGCGAGCTGAGTGAGAACCGCCAATTCATAGATCTTAAAAAGGCGGCAGCGCTTTTCGCTGCCGGAACCTACAGGCTGGTAGAGGGAGCCGGGCATCTGATTCCCATGGAAAAGCCTGCCGAGGTCACCCGCATCATCAGGGAATTCTTCGACCCCCTTCTTCCATGAAACGCGATGACGCAATGCATGCTACTGTCCGGGGTCATTGCACCGGGTTTCCATGCACGCCCTGGGGAACGTTTCCTTGACGAACAGCACTGAAATGAAGGCCAGTACGCCGCATATGGTGAGAATCAAAAAGGCCATGCGGTAGCCTGCTACGGTAAAGACACCGAGAATCCTTCCATGGGTTTCGAGAACATGACCGAGAATCGGCTGGAAGATGGCGCCACCGGCGAAGGGAAAAAGGTTGATAAGCCCCGTTGCGGTACCCGCTATCGAAAGGGGGAACAGCTCTTTGGCTGTTGTAAAACCGATTACCACGATGGCATTGGAGAACATACCCATTAAAAAACAGAGCACGTACAGTGACGAGAGTGCAAGGGAATCAACATGAAAGGTCAGGGTGGCGATCACCCCGAGTGAGAGTATTGACGAGAGTACGAGTACCGCTTTTCTTCTCATTACAATTTTATCGGATAGAAAACTGAGAGCGGGGCTTCCCGCGATCATGCCGAAGGCAAGCATGGAGAGCACGCCGCCCGCTGCGGATTTCGACATGCCGTAAACCTGCATAAGATAGGGCCCGCCCCAGAGCCCTCCGAACGAAAAGAAAATAGCCGAGGTAAAAAAGAACCATAGGCCCAGGGGCCAGAAGTGGGGGCTCCCCAGAACCATCCTCATGCCGCGGAAGAGTGGAATAGTAGATTTACCCCGTCCCTGGTGACCCGAGGGAGAAACAATCCCGATTTCTTCCGGCCGGTCACGAACGATCGCATATATTAAACATGTCAGAAGCAGTGTCATGAGACCCACGAGAAGAAAGCTGTTGCGCCATCCCACGATTCCACTGAGCCAGGCGAGGGGAGATGTGGCGATGAGGGTCCCCGTGCCCCCGACGGCGATGAGAATTCCCGTCATGAAGGAAAACTCACGGACAGCAAACCATTCTGCCAGGATTTTCATTGCCGGAACAAAAAGCATGGCGACGCCGACTCCTACAAGGGTGCGTCCGATTATGGCGGTTACCACATCGGGAGCGATTGCGAGGACCACTGAACCGATAAAAGCCACGAAGAAAAAAATGGTGATTGAACGCCTGGGACCCAGAGAATCAGACAGGAGGCCGGCCGGGAGCTGCATCAGTGCGTAGGGATAAAAATAGGCAGCGGCAAGGATGCCGATAATAGCACCACCGGCATTCAGGTCTTCCATGATATCAACGGCTACCACGGCGGCGCAGAGTCGATGGAAATAGACGAGAAGATACGCGAGGGAGAGGATGAAAAATATCAGATAGCGGTACCTGGGACTCGCATGGTTGTGTGTCATAATATTACCTGGTCCCCTTTTGGCCGGGAAAACCTCCCGGCTTTTGGTTTCCCTTCATTCCCACAACCCCGGCAATTTAGTATAAGCGTGCCGGTGGGAAACCCCTTGCCGCCATTATTTTAGCTTTTCCATGATCTTTTCGTGGTATTCCGCGAGGAAAACCGTGCCGGTCTTCTTTTCCATCAACATGTTGTAGCGGAGCTGTTTATCGTTCAGCTTTGCACGAAGTGCGACTTTTTCATCATCCTCCGCGCAGATCATGAGCAACTTCCGTATTGAGGCTAATTCCTTTCGAAGCTCGATTTCTTCCGGAAGCACACCCGCGTTGCGCATTATTATGATCGCCATGCGCAGTTCCGGGGACACGTTGTCCAGTCCATACGGAGGAAGGGGCCTGCCCGCAAGGGGGTTGTTGTCGAAATCCCCTCGATCCATGGCCTCACGAATTTTTCGTTCGGCCACAATTTCAAATGCATACATGCGCCCAGTTGACGGCAGAACAGGGATTATTCAAGTAAAAAAATGATGATATGGTGAGTAAATGGAGAAGAGTGAATCATTGACGGGGCAAGGCTAATCCCCCCCGCGCAAACGGGGCATGACGACTTGTTGACAGCCATTGTTTTGTATACATGATTATCATTGCAAGGATGAGGAAGATGAGGAGGAACAACAGGGAATACAGGAGTGATCCCGCCGGTCCCGGCACATGGGCGAAGGTCATGCTGAAAAGCCGCTGTTTTAATGGTATGGAAAGGCCCGATGCGACCTCCGATATCTTCACGCTCACTGATAGGTTGCCTGCGAGTGATGAGAGATAATAGAGTATGAGTGGGCTGATGCCCATAGCCCTCAAGGGAAGGAAAAGAAGTCCGAAGCGCCTGTAATCTGCAAAGTAGCAGAGAGGAAAAAGTATGAGGCAGGAAATCCCGGAAGTGAGCATCACATAGGACGGGGTCCAGAGAGGCTTGCTGAGGGGAATTGAATTGGAAAGAAGGAGACCCGTTACCGTGAGCAACACCCCGCATATGGCAATACTACGAAGCCTTTCCGGCCAGGGTCTTTCTGACCGGAGAATGGGAGCGATTGCGACGCCGAGAAGGGTCGTTGAGATTGCCCCCAGGGTGCTTAACAAGCCCTCGGGATCGAAGCCGGGGACGTTGCCGTATCGGTACCTGTGGGGCCCGAGAATATGCATATCGATATATCCGGCAATGGAACCCGCCGTAGACAGGTCTCCCGGGAGAAAGCCGGGAGCCTCAATCGTTAACACGACAATCCAGTAGACGAGGGAAAAACCAATAGCTGATACCATAACCCCGCGATGCCGAAGCCACAACAGCGGCACCGCGGACACCGCAAGGCAGATGGCGATCCGCTGGAGTACCCCCGTGAATCTCATGATAGACATGTTGAGATCAAGGGGCACGTTAAGGCTAAGGCCCAGGAGGAAGATCAGGAGCGCCCTGCGCAGGAGAAGGGCGTAAACGCGGGGTCTGCTGATCCCGCTTTCAATTGCTCCTTTCAGGAAATAATGGAGTGAAATACCGGCCACGAAGAGGAAGGCGGGGAAGATCATGTCTGCCGGGTTGAAACCGAACCACCCGGCGTGGCGCAAGGATCGATACACCGCCCCCCAGTCACCCTGGTTATTGACAACTATCATTGAGGCAATCGCGATTCCCCGAAAGATGTCGAGCCCCTCATTCCGTCTATAGTTCATGGCTCCCTTTCGCTCCTTTCCGCAGGCGTATGGACTTACAAAAAAACTGAAGGAATTACATGGTCGAACCATGGATGAGAATCACTATAGCAGAGTAGTATGTATTCGATAGTCAAGATATTAATAGATAATGTATTCGACATCATGAAGAATGATGTTGCAATATTATTACGGGTTCATCATCCAGATACATGAAGAAAGGGTTTGCATAACCTTATTGATTATTCAGCATGCAGTTGCTTACTATTAATATGGCGGCCGGGTAAGATAGTGGTTGAAAAAAATCAGATGTCTGTTGATAAATACCGCTACAGGTTCTCGTAAGAACATTTGATGGAATATTACGTGAAAAAATGACGTTGATTCACCAAGGCATCATGAAGTAACGCGGGAGGCACGACATGTCAATAGCGGGTCATATCAGGGAGTCGATGACAAGGTCATCATGGATTAGAAAGATGTTCGAAGAGGGCCTGAAGTTGAAAGCGCGGCATGGAGAGGAGAACGTGTATGATTTCAGCCTTGGCAATCCAGACCTCGATCCTCCCCATGAGTTTTTCAAAGCCATTCGCGCGTTTGCCGCCGAGGTAACTAAAGGAGCACATGGCTATATGCCAAACGCGGGATTTCCCTCCGTTCGCGAGGCTATCGCGTCACGCGTGAGGGCGGATCATGGGGTGGAGATGAAGGGAGAGTGCATCGTTATGACATGCGGTGCCGCAGGTGGGCTCAATGCAGTTCTCAAGGCGCTTCTCGATCCCGGCGAGGAAGTCATTGTTGCACGGCCGTATTTCATGGAATATAACTTCTATGTTGCCAATCATAACGGGAAGCTTGTCACCGTGGAAACGAAAGCCGATTTTTCTTTGGATCTTGACGCAATAGCGAACGCCATAAACGAGAGGACAAAGGCTGTTCTTGTCAATTCGCCAAATAATCCAACGGGCAGGGTCTATCCGGAGGGGCAGATCCGCGCTCTGGGTGATTTGCTGAAAGGATATCATGAAAAGGGGCGCACGATCTATCTTGTTTCCGATGAGCCATACCGGGAGATTGTGTATGAAGGCATAAGCGTGCCAAGCATTCTTGCGAGCTATCCGCATTCAATTGTAATAAATTCCTATTCAAAATCACTATCAATCCCCGGTGAAAGAATCGGCTACATAGCCGTCAATCCTGCATGCAATGGGCTCGATGAGCTTCTTGCGGGCATAGTTCTCTGCAACAGGATCCTTGGATACGTCAATGCGCCGGCGCTCATGCAGAGAATAGTGGCGGAGCTCCTCGAGGTAACGGTGGATATCACTCCTTACAGGGAACGGCGGGATCTGCTTGCGGCGGGACTTCGCGAGGCGGGTTATTCCTTCCCGATGCCAGAGGGCGCGTTTTACATATTCTGCAAGTCACCAATCGAAGACGATGTACGGTTTGCAGGGCATCTACAAAAGTACAACATACTCGCTGTTCCGGGCACGGGCTTCGGCGGGCCCGGTTATTTCAGGCTCGCCTACTGTGTGCCAAAAGAGGTGATCGCCCGCTCGATTCCAAAATTCAAGCAGGCGATCAAAGAAATCACCTAGTCGCCCTTCTTGTTCTTCACCCTTTGAAGGTTGGAAGACACCACGGCGTTTTTCTCGTCTAAAACGAGTGCCCGGGAGTAGTAATCAATCGCCTCTTTTGTCTTACCGAGCTTTTCATAGCTCATGCCGAGGTTATTCAGTATCTCGACGGAACGAGGGCGCATCACATGGGCGGCGGAAAAGGCCGTATTGGCTTCGCCATGTTTTTTCAGCCGCATGAGTGCTATGCCAAGTCCGTTGTAGGATATGTACTGCTCGGGATCGAGCGCGATCGCCTTCTCGAACATCTCCTTGGCACGCCAGAAATTTTCTTTTCGCAGCGAGGTATAGCCCAGGACATAGTAGAGCATGGCGTCCTTTTTTACTTCGAGACCCCTTCGGGCAGTTGCATCGGCGTCCCCGTATTTTTTCTGTTCGACCTGCATGAGGGAGAGATCAACATAGGGATCAACGGAATTCTTATTTATCTCCATGCAGCGAGCGAAGTGCTGGGATGCGGGAACGTAATTGCCCATTTTCCAGTGATTGTGGGCTGCGAGGAAGCGGAGATTGAAATTTGGAGATCCTGCCTTGAAATCGTCTTCGGTCACGAGCATATCTGCGACCATTTGTAGAGAATCCTGATATTTTTTCGATTCGTACAGCTTAACCGCTTCATCATACGAAGCGTGGAGAACTCCGCAGTAAATAAACACGAGCATGATTCCCACGCAGACCCTTTTCATCGCCAGCCTCCCAATTGGAAAAAGTCAACTGCCGGCATCCGGTAATGTATCGGATGCCGGCCTCGAAATGCTTGTTACTTTTTGAGCACAGCCTGCGCTGCGGCGAGGCGTGCTATCGGAACCCGGAACGGAGAGCAGCTCACGTAATTCAGTCCCGCCTGATGGCAGAACTCAACTGAACTCGGCTCGCCTCCATGTTCACCGCAGATGCCGACCTTCAAGTCCTTTCTTGTGGCTCGCCCTTTCTCAACGGCCATGCGTATGAGCTTCCCGACCCCATCGCGATCGAGCACCTGGAAGGGATCGTGGGGGAGTATTTTTGTTTCTACATATTGAGGCAGGAACTTCCCCGCGTCGTCCCTGCTGAAACCAAATGTCATCTGGGTAAGGTCGTTGGTGCCGAAAGAGAAGAACTGCGCCTCCTTCGCGATTTCGTCGGCGGTTACCGCTGCCCGGGGCACCTCGATCATTGTTCCCACCAGATAGTCCACTTTCACGCCCTTTTCCTTCATCACCTTTGACGCGGTTTCATCAATGATGGATTTCTGCATTGCCAGCTCCTTCACGTGGCTCACGAGAGGCACCATGACCTCCGGCTTGACGTTCACGCCCTCTTTCTTGAGCTGGCAGGCGGCTTCGAAAATGGCGCGGGCCTGCATCTCGGTGATCTCGGGATAGGTGATCCCGAGCCGGCATCCGCGGTGGCCCAGCATCGGGTTGAATTCATGGAGGGAATCGACCTTTGACTTGATGGCAGTGACAGGCACCTTCATGTCCCGCGCCATCTCGCGCTGGTTTTTATCCTCGTGGGGCACGAACTCGTGAAGGGGCGGGTCTAGCAGGCGGATCGTAACCCCGTAGCCCTTCATGGCCTTGAGAATGCCGTAAAAGTCCTTCCGCTGCATTTTCAGAAGTTTACCCAGGGCCTTCTTCCTGCCGGCCATGTCCTCGGCGAGGATCATTTCGCGCATAGCCTTAATCCGATCGCCCTCGAAGAACATGTGCTCCGTTCGGCAGAGGCCGATTCCCTCTGCTCCGAATTCCCGGGCGATTTCCGCATCATGAGGTGTGTCGGCATTGGTGCGCACGCCGAGGGTCCGGATCTCATCCGCCCATTTCATGATGATACCGAAATTACCCGAGAGCTGGGGATCAACCGTGGGAACGCTGCCGAGCATGACCTCGCCCGTGGAGCCATTCAGTGAAATGTAATCACCCTGTTTCACCGTCACTTTGTTGACCTTGAATGATTTTTTCTTGTAGTCGATTTCAAGATCACCGCATCCCGAAACGCAGCATTTTCCCATGCCCCTTGCTACTACGGCGGCGTGGGATGTCATGCCGCCTCGCGCCGTGAGTATGCCCTGAGCGAGGGCCATTCCCTTCAGGTCTTCGGGGGATGTTTCGACCCTCACGAGGATAATTTTATCACCTTTGTTGCTCCACGATTCCGCATCATCGGCGTTAAATACGACACGCCCCACGCCGGCACCCGGCGAGGCGGGAAGGCCGCGGGTAAGAATGTTGCGCTTTGCCTTTGGATCGAACATCGGATGAAGCAGATGGTCCAGGGAGGCGGGATCGATTCTCAAAAGAGCCTCCTCCTTTGTAATGAGGCCCTCTTTTACCATATCCACGGCGATTTTCACCGCCGCAGTCGTGGTGCGCTTCCCGTTCCTCGTTTGCAGCATCCAGAGCTTGTTGTTCTGGATGGTGAACTCGATATCCTGCATGTCGCGGTAATGGGTTTCGAGCTTATGGTATATGCGGTCGAGATCGCGATATGCGGAAGGCATGTGCTCCTCGAGGGAGAGATACTTGTTTTTACGAAGCGCCTCGGTTATTCCGTTTTCCTTCGCCCATTTTTTTGAGCTGACAACGGTGATCTGCTGGGGAGTGCGGATACCGGCCACCACGTCCTCACCCTGCGCATTGATAAGGTATTCGCCGTAGAAGGCTTTCTCGCCCGTTGCGGGGTCGCGGGTAAAGGCTACGCCGGTGGCGCAATCGTCACCCATGTTCCCGAAGACCATGGCCTGGACGTTGACGGCAGTTCCCCAGCTGTCATCCAGGGCGTTCATTCTTCGGTAAAGGATGGCACGCTCGTTCATCCAGGAACCGAAAACAGCGCCAATGGCTCCCCAGAGCTGCTCATAGGGATCGGCGGGGAATTCACGCTTCAGCTTCTTTTTAATAAGATCCTTGTATTTGGAGACGAGCTCCTTGAGATCGTCAACCGTGAGGTCAAGGTCCAGTTTTACTTTTCTCCTTTTTTTCAGAGCATCCATGACCTCTTCGAAGGGATCGTGCTCGTCCTTCGATTCCGGCTTCAGCCCCATTACGACATCCCCGTACATGTGGATAAATCTTCTGTATGAATCCCACCCGAAACGCTCATTGCCCGATTTTTTAATTATTCCTTGAACGGTTTTATCGTTAAGGCCGAGGTTAAGGACCGTATCCATCATGCCCGGCATCGATGCCCTTGATCCTGAGCGGACAGAAACCAGGAGAGGATTTGACGGGTCGCCGAATCGCGCGCCCATAATCTGTTCTACCTTCTTCATGGACTGGGCTACTTCTTCCCTGAGGCCGGTGGGATACTTCCGGTTATTATTGTAGAACTCCGTACAGACCTCGGTGGTAATCGTGAACCCCGCAGGAACGGGGATGCCGATGTTTGACATTTCGGCGAGGTTGGCCCCTTTTCCGCCCAGCAGATTTTTCATGTCGGCCCTGCCTTCTGCCGATCCACCTCCAAACATGTAAACGTTCTTGGCCATTATGGTTCTCCTGCTTGTTTAATATTCATGTTCTGGCTCAATGACGATAATCGGCCGCTAGTGTGCCGGTGTGCGAACAGCCAACGATGCAGAGGCGTGAGCACAGCAATTCGTTCGTTCCTGTCGCCGCACTGAGCTCAGAGATGTTTTTTAATCCGGCGTACGAGGCATGCCTCCTTTGTTTCACATCGGCCGCAATAATCGTCATCCGGATCGAAATCAACGTCATCGCAGGGGAAGTCCCTGTCCTGGGTCATGATTTCCATGTACCTGACGTACTGGAATTCATCGTCGGTAAGTGTGGAACCTCCCCCGCTTTCAACTTTACGGAGAATGGAACGCAGAAGCGCTTCGTGATCGACGCGCTCGGTTTCGTTTTGCTGGCGGCGATCCATTTCCCGCGACAACCTGGCCTTGATGACTTTTGATTTAAAGGTAATCCCGCGTTTCCGTATTATAAGGAAATAGACAATTCCGAAAATGAGGCCACCCAGATGACCGGCATGGGAGATGGGGCTCTGTCCTCCTGAGGCGATGAGAGAATAGAGTTCGAGACCGCCATAAAGGATCACGAGAAGTCTTGCCTTTATCGGGATCAGGAAAAAGAGGAGTATCTCCGCCTCGGGGAAAAGCATACCGAAAGCGAGAAGAAGGCCGAAGACGGCCCCTGAGGCGCCAATGGTTGAAATGGAATAGGCGCCTCCGACGATAAGATTGATAATGAAAATGACGGCTCCGGCGACACTGCCGTTAAAAAAGTAATAAAATAAAAAGCGCTTGCTTCCCCACGCCTGTTCAACGGGGAGGCCGAAGATTAAAAGGGCGTACATGTTCAAAAAGAGGTGGAAAAAGCCGCCGTGAAGGAACATATAGGTGAATAACTGCCATATATAGCCGCTTTCAATCACCAGTTTTGGCTTCAGGCCTAGGTATTCGGTCATTAAAAGGCTTACGGAAATGGGAGGATCTCCAATACCTATCTGCAGGGTCAGGATCTGGATGAAATGAATGGCGATATTGATAATAATCAGCCTGATCACCCAGCTTTTTGTATAGATTCCTCTCCCGTTCATTCCCTGTCCACGTGTGTCATTATGTGATTACCGGTATGCCAGACGACATTAATAAGCGGCTCGTCCTTCCAGTAAAGTAATTTTTCTCGTTTGATATATGTAATCATTCAGGTTTGATCAGACGATTGCAACCTGTAACCACGATCCTTGACAATTCGGCAGAGCGAAGTCTATCGCGTTTGTTTGTAATAGAGGGGACAGATCTCGGAAGAACCGGGGACATAATCGCGGCAGACGCCGGGACGCGTCGAATAGATACCGCAGGAAAAAGACTCTCCATCCCATTTGAGAAACACGCAGCTTTTCAGACGTATTCCCGCGGAGGAAACAATAATGTCTCCCGCCCAGACGATATCATGGCTATACATATGCTGAAGGATATCGTTCCGTCCCTCCATCTTCCACCGTTCAATATCGTCGGCGGTAACGTACGCGAACATGTCAACGTGACAGCAATTCCCGCACCGCAGGCATTCCCTGTCTGATGAAGAGTTTATTACCTTACGTTCTGGCATGTGCGAGGACATGTTCCCGCTGAACAGCGACTAACCGATATGCTCGTATAGTTCCCGGTTAAAATCGAAAGCGTCAAGAGGCTCGGCTCCGCCATGAGCCGCTGAAATTAGGATCAAAGATCCTGGATTTCCCCTGTCGGTTCGAGCCCCGGTGGCGATATCCATGGCCTGTTTTCCGAAATCCAGGTCAAGGCCGTAGAGGTACCGGTAGCAGATCTGGTATGACAGGGGGAGCGATGCCTTGTAGAGCCCCGTTGATTTATTGTCAAGTGCGAGTGCAAGTCCTGCGGGTACCGCAACGGCATGAGTGTAGGGAAGCCAGGCGTTCCAGCTGTGAGGACTTGTCCCGATGACCGATTCAGCCGTTGAGGGGAATGCCATGCCGCTGATCGGATCATAATCGTAAAGGATGATGCGGGAGCCGTGACCGGCGGAGGATATCTTCTTGATTCTCGTCTTATTGAGGCCAGAAAACGTATTCTTCTGGGGATCTTTTTCTGCTATTTCAAGGAAGGCAACACCCTGTATGACCTGGCCGTCGTGATAGGATACCTGTACAAGTATGGCGGTGTCGCAAAATGGGTTTTCCTGGTCGCGACCGAACCTGTACATGCGCCATCGCGATTGAATTACATTGCCGGGTGTGAGAATCCGTTTCCCGTTCAGAATGCTTTTTATGCCTGAGAAAAGGGAGGAGGTAATGATGTCGCGGTCCCAGCTTGACGGATATTGTTCTTTCACCGAGGCATAGACGACCGATTCCAGTTCATGGGAGAGGCTTTTCATGCTGTTTTTCCCACCGGGTGCCATTTGTTTTATTACTTTCATTGGTACCTGTAACCTCCTTTATGGTGAAGTAAGCAGATTGTTCATATTCGTCATTATGGTCTCCTCTGCGCGAAAAGCCAGTCGTGCATTGCGGGATCCGCGTAGACCCAGCCCCAGGAGAAGTGGTCAATATCCCTGTATTCCGTATAGCGGGGAACTCCTCCGGCCCTGACAATTGCGTCTATCATTCGCCTT
>CAZKPR010000055.1:19745-20731 GCA_964554685.1 uncultured Leptospirales bacterium
GTTTACGATAGTGTCGCGTGCTCCGTGAAATGCCCAAAGGGGAATATGAATGATACGTTCAGCGCTGAGCTCGTCGCCGCCGCCACAGACGGGAACAATAGCCGCAAAGAAATCAGGCCACCGCTGGGCAGCATCCCAGGCACCGAATCCTCCCATGGAATAGCCGGTGACATATATGCGTTCGCGATCGATGGGAAGTTCATCAATCAGAGAATGTATCAAATCCCGGGATGCCCCGAGGGCCGGTGTCGAATCCGGTTTCATGGTGTGACGATCTGATTTCCAGTCCACGTCGGCCCACATCATTCCCTTCGGACACTGTGGCGCCACGATGAAGCAGGGGTTTTTCCCTATTCTCGCGGGGTCTGCGAAAATATGGAGACCCACATACAACTGTTTCCAGTTATCGGTGCCGCGCTCGTCGGAGCCATGGAGAAAGAGTACGAGAGGGTATGTTTTACCCGCTACCGGATGTTCGGGAACCATGAGACGATAGGGAAGCGTGAATCCGTGATGGTCCTTGTAGCTTCTGTTCAGAAACCTGGACTCAATTTCCCTTGATAGTGGCACCTTGGCGGACAGGAGTGAAAGGGCAAGGCCAAGGATAGTGATTCGGATCAGCTTCATCGAGAAAACCGTTACTGACCAACGAATACGTCATTAATGAATTTTCCTTTCTCCACAAAACCGTCGGGTCCGGTCATGATTCCCTGGCCATGACGGAATCCGTTTTTCCACTCACCTTCGTATTTTGAACCATCCGGCCATACCTGGATTCCCTGGCCGGTTTTATTGTCGTCTTTCCATTCACCGGTATATTTTTCTCCTTCCGGAGTTGTCATGGTTCCCCTACCGTTTCTCATGTCATTTTCCCACTGTCCGTCATACTTTGTTCCGTCCTGTGCGATAAAAACTCCCTGGCCGCTGCGTTTGTTGTTTTGCACCTTTTGTTTTCATTTAATCTTGAGTATCACCGGGATGAGTTG
>CAZKPR010000056.1:0-20590 GCA_964554685.1 uncultured Leptospirales bacterium
CATGGACATGAAACACCAGTCCGTGGGTCCCATTATCTTCAACGATCTCAAGGAGTTATTCTCGTCCACCACGCTGCCCTTTTTTTTCAAGGGGATCATGAATGTTCGCGACGCCGAGGCGGCCGTTCGCCTTGGTGCCGCGGGCATCATCGTTTCAAACCACGGCGGGCGTGTCCTTGATGAAATGATGGGCTCCATGGACGTACTCTCTGAAATTGCCGGGGCCGTAAAGGACGAACTCCTGGTCATGATCGACGGGGGGTTCCGCGAAGGTGTCGACATACTGAAGGCCCTCGCCCTGGGAGCCCGGACCGTCATGATCGGGCGCCCGATCGCCATTGCCGCCGTGGGCATGGGCGCCGAGGGGGTTTCTTTCTACCTTACCCAGTTGAAGAAACAGCTCGAGACCGCCATGATACTCACGGGATGTGCGACCCTGGATGACATCACCCCGGACATCGTGCAGGCCCTTTGATCGGACACCGCCCTCAGGAGAAGCGCGCGAGCTCCTCGTCCGCGCAGGTGTACGCGTAATCGATCACCCGGCGTGAGTACCTGCCGTGCATCATTACGGCCCTCATGCCCTCATCGCACTCCCCGGCGGAAATGATGCCGGCCACCTTAAGAATACGCGGGACCAGTAGCGCGTTGATATGAGGTATGCGCCGCCGCCGGCACCACGCGACACCCTTCCCATCGTCCAGCACGATGAACTCGGCGGCTCCCTCCTCGAAGAGAAGAATGGTTTCCCGTTCGCCGGCATCGAGGCCGCGCTCATCGCCCCCGGAGGGCCCCCGGGGAGACGCGTCCATTATGGCGATTATTCCTTCCCGGCCATGCCGCTCGCAGTCCTCGGCACCCGCCCTTCCAGGTATGGTCAGTTCCCTGAAGACGGAACGGGCCACGATGACGCGGTAAAACGAGGCCATTTGTTCGAAAAGATCCGATTTATAGAGGATGATCGCGGAAGAAGAGTCAACAAGGGCGTTCCTGCGCACGATTTGATTCTCCTAGTAGCCGTATATCATGAAGGATCCCCAGAAATAGGGCGATGAATACACTCCGGGAGCCTCGCCCCGCCCCGTGTCGATCGTTTTCAATATGAATTCGCGCTTCGTTCTCGTGAAAGCTTCGCCAAGGGGCACTCCCTTATCGAGGGCGTACCGGTATACCCGTTTGAGAAAGGCGGATTTCACTGAATCCTCAACGGGCCAGATAGACAGCGCCACGTTCCGGGCCCCCGAGTCAATGAAGGCCCCGCAGAGGCTCCATACCCCCTCGCCCCTGCTGAAACGCGCCGGGGTTATGCAGGTATTCGCCAGCATCACAAGGTCGGCATCGGCTTTCAGAGACGTGATTTCCCTGAAATTGACAAGTCCATCCTCGCTCCCGGTCCCTTTCGGGGCAACCACAAGGGCGCTCATTACCGGCACCTCGGGCACCACGAGTGCCCGCGAGGCAATATGAACAATCCGGTAGCGCGCCAGTACTCCGGTTCGCGATGAGGCGGTCAGGCCGTCCTCGGTCAGGTCGCTCCCGACAAGTCGACCCGAATTAGCCCACGCTTCTCCCAGGGCATCGAGTTCCCCTTTTCCCTCACCGGCCCCGCCAAACGACTCCACTCCGAAAAAGCCGTAGATCCCCCGTAAACTCCGCCCCCTGACGATCGACTCAACGGCACCCCGCCTGACGAGATCAAAATGCCGGACAGACTCGACGGTTCGAGGCTCCGGTGGTTCCGGCGGCAGGGCGCCGCCCATCAGAAACAATGGAGTACGTTCCCGTCCCGGGGTGCGACGGGACGCGGCGGCGCTGATCCCGTGAGAATGGACGTACGATACGCCATATTTTTCAACGAGATATCTTCCGTCGGGCATTACCAGCGTCTCAATGGGAAGGGTGGAAAGAACTCCGTCGGTTTGAATGAGCAATTCACTTTTTTGTTCCATGTCACCGGCGACCTTGCCGAGGAGGAGGTCATACAGCGCCCTCCCGATAAGGCGCAGGGAACCCTTTTCCTCGGCGGTCACGTATTTTTTTGAAGCCAGATGCCGGTAATAATTGATTATTTTTTCAAATTCGATGGAGTAATAATCGCGCCTTGATTTCTGTCCCACTGAAAAAATGATATCGGTTTTCTTTTCGCCCATGAACCGCTCGATTTCCCTTCCAAGACGATTATAGATCTCCTTAACCGTGGCGGCCTTGTCGATAACGTGCCCCGATGATGAACTGCCGTCGATATAGATGACCTGAGGGTCGTCCCAGGCAACGTTCGAATAGACTACCGCCGCACCATTTCTTCCGAGACGACGGAGGAGGGTCTCTCGCAGATCGCCCGTCCTTCGCGCCGTCGGGGGACGCCAGGCGGCACCCGGGGAATACAGACGGTCCACGCAGTATTCCTCGTTCGCCTCGAAGGCCTTTTCCGGCCTGTCCGAGATCACGTACACGGCGACAAGCCAACGGTAGATATCGGCCCTGACCTCGTCCCGTTCACGATCCAACTCGCCGCGCATGCCATCCAGCGCGCTCTTCGCCTTTAACAGATGGTCCACGGCCGCGCTCCATTCTTTCCGATGATATTGAACGATGCCGCAATTCTTCAGGTCATCGGCTGTGGCGAGAATGTCGCCCGTTTCCCGGGATATCTCCATGGCCCGGCGGAAATAATCGAGGGCCTCGTCAAAACGCTTCATCGAAATCATCACACGCCCGATGTTGCTCATGTTCTCGGCGACTTTCTCCCTCCGCGCCATTTTCATGTCGCGGCCCAGGGCCTTTACGAGATAATCGGCCGCCTCGCCGTGCCTCTCGCGCGTTTCATAGAGAAGCCCTATGTCGGTAAAACGCGCCGCCAGGTGCTCCTGCTTTTCAAGTTCGCGATTGAGGGTCAGCGCGCGCATGTACTGATCGAGGGCCTCTTCGTGCCGCCCCATGGACTCGTACACACGGCCGAGATGGGCGTGTATGACCGCGACGTTAAGGGAATTGTCTATCCGCTTGTTCATTTCCAGGGAACGGGTAAAATTCGAAATGGCGTTCCCCGTGTCACCCACCCGGAAATAGATATCGCCGATGCGATTGAGCCGTGCGGCAATTCTGACGTCATTCTTGAGCCTCGTGTCGATCTCGAGGGCCTTCTCAAAGTAATTCAGGGCTTCCCCGTAGCTCCCGATAGCCGCGTACACGTTGCCCGTGTTGCTCATGCCGATTGAGAGGGCCTCCTCGTCGCCCCGTGACTTGTCGAGATCGAGTGCCTTCCCGTAGCTCTCAAGGGCCTCGTCAAACTCCCCCCGGATGTAATGAAGCGTGCCGATATTATTGATGATCGCCGCGGCGTGTACCCCGCCGCCCGCCGCCTTCGCGGCATCGAGTGCCTCGTGATACCGTTTCATGGCATCGTCGTAATTTCCCGCCTCCCGAAGGGCCCCGCCCATTTCATTGAGGGCGCGCATTTCCTTGTCCCTGAAGCCGTTCGATTTCGACCCTCCCAGGGCACGGGCGTATGCGTCCATTGCCTCATCGCTTCGTCCCATGCTCCGGTAGGCCCCCCCCATGTTTATGAGGGCAAGGACCGCCTCTCCGTTTTTACGGTATTTCTCGGCTGCGTTCAGAGTCATTCGGTGATAATGCAGTGATTTCTCAAAATCGCCCAGAATGCCGTAGAGGAGCCCCAGCTCGTTAAACTGGGCGATCAATTCATCCGGACGCGGATGCTCGTTCCTCTTTTCCGCCATGACGGCCCGTCTCAGCGACTGTATCGCCTCCCGGTAGTTCAGCTCCCGCTTGAACCTCTGGGCCTCGTTCCAATAGCGGTCGGCATCATCATGCCACTGGTTCGCCAAACCGATGACGCCCGCGGTTACTATGCAGCATATAAACAGGATTTTCTTCAACATCATGCAATCTCCGCACACATCGCCGCTTCCATGCGGCCGCGTAGTGTCGGCACCCGCCACGCCCACGGTCGTTCCGAGCAGGCAGTGCCCTCCGGGATTCCGGCAGGTTGTTTCACCATACCATTAACCCGTTGAGATTGTAAAGAGAAGTTTGCTGATCCGGGATTCGACCTGTGGTCAGTAGCTGCGAAAAATTGCCCTCAGAATCCCCAGTATGGTGACATTTGTCGTAATGATAGGCTTATACGCGGGGTTCTCCGGGATCAGGTGAACCTTTCCCCCCGCGGCCTTGAATCTCTTGAGGGTTGCCTCATCCTCGATAAGGGCCGCGACAATGTCGCCGTTCTGCGCGGTATTCTGTTTCTTTATTACCGCGATATCGCCGTCATGTATGCCCCCATCGATCATTGAATCCCCTTTGACATGAAGGGCAAAGAAGTCTCCGCTCCTGAACATCGAGCGGGGAAAACTCAGGTACTCCTCGATATTTTCAGCGGCGAGGACCGGCGATCCCGCGGCAATTCTTCCAAGCAGCGGTATGGGAACCGCGTCAACGGGAACCTCGTCAGCGCTCTGGACAATGACAATAGCCCTTGATTTGTTCTGCTCCATCTTGATGAAACCTTTCTTCTCGATGGCCTTCACATGGTCGTAGGCGCCCTTCACGGTGATGCCGAAACGCTCGCCGATTTCCCTGACCGTGGGGGGAAACCCTTCTTCCCGTATCGACTCCTTGAGGAATGCGAGGATTTCTTCCTGCTTCAATGTAAGCTGTTTTACCGTCTGTTTTTTTGTCATCGCGCCGCACCCCGCCGGAATTATAATCTAAACATACTATAAGCATACATAAGTATATATGTCAACACAATTTTTTTATTTTAAGAGTCCTTCACCGAGCGGGGTTCCCGGGAAACAGCAATCGGGCCATCTGCCTTATGCGGACCGGACTCCCGCCATGACGTATACTGCCGTGCAGGTAATGAAAAGAGTAGATATCGTGAAATCGGACTGTCACATGGAGGAGCCCCCACTGATTAATTTCAATCAATTAATAAAAAAATGTGTCGTTACCTTATAATGATTGTCCCCCCGACGGTATTTCGTATAATACGCGTCAGGGAAGTAAAAGAGGGATCATGCGAATCGAGCAACAGTACCGCCTTCTGGACGTGGCCCCCGATGCCACGGATGAAGAAATTGTCGCGGCCTACAAGAAGCTGGCTCTCCAGTACCACCCCGACAGGAATCCTGACCGCGTCCAGTGGGCCACAGAGGCGATGACTCGCATCAACCTGGCGTATTCCGCGGTCATGAGTTACCGTTTCAGGACCGAGACGGCACGCCCGGGGGAAGCGCCCGCCCCTGAAAATGAAACGCCGGACAAGGTAAAACCGAAACCGGCCCCGGAGGAGCGTACAAAAGGGACCATCGTCGATTCCGAAATTCTCACGGCCCAGTTCATCCGTCACCGGGAGTCGGCAAAGGATTCACTCTACCGTTATTTCCAGTACTCCCTCTACAATCTCCCGATTCGTGAGAAGGTTGCGAACCGTGCCATCTTCAATAAAATCGTCTTTTCTCTCAGAAAATCCTACCATGGCATCCGCAGGCTTGCGGGCATGACCGATGATCCCGAGCTTCTGGAGCATTTCGAGGTCTTCACCCTCATGCTGTTCCACTTTTACCGCTCGTCGGAATGCCTCAATATTATCGATTCCTATGCCAACCAGTATGATGTCGAGGCGTACCGCGTCTATAAGCAGGGTGACGAGGATCTCACCCAGGCGGGGAAGGAACTGTTCTACGACCGCCATAACCGGGGACGCTTCAGGAAGGATATCGCCCTTGCGCACGCCGCGAAGGCAGAAAAGACCTTTTCCGCCAACCTGAAGGTCTTCCCGAATTCCTCCTGGGCCGTTGAAACAGGGATCAAGCTCGAATACGCGAGGGCCCTCCTCGCATATCTCTATCTCTTCTTCACTGATACTACCTGAATGCTCCAGCTGGTGGACCCGGCTATCCTGCCCCGCGTTACACCCGGAAGCCGCTCCATCCCTCATTTCCACAAAATGACCCGTTCAATTTTCGGATGAAGCCTTTTATCCGTGAACTATTCCGGCTCCCGGGCCGATAATTACAACAGGGTTTCTCCCATGCCGCCCAAGACCCGGAGATCCGTTCCCGATGAAAAAATGCGCCGCGCTATTCATCATTCTCCTCATGATCCTCCCCCTCGGCGCGGAGGATTATGAATATGATTATTTCAGCAAGAAGAAAGACCGGGAAAAGTATGTACCCTTTTCCGATTACATACCCCGGGTCCGTCTTCACTACCAGACCGTGCCCCACTACCTCGAGGACTACTATGAACTGTACGGGATGAAGCAATATTACAACGAGAACTCCCTCAGGATGAACATCGCGCGGCTGAAGACCGCCCTGTCATGCAAGTTCCGCCATCCCTCCATGGCCCTTGTGAAGGTCGAGACGGAGGAGGAGTACCTCAAATACCGGAACCTGATGTTCATGCACATAAACCTGTTAATAATGAGGAATTACCTGAAAATTGCCGCCCGGTATGACAAGAGGGAAATCCGGTTCTACCACTGGGATTACGCGGAGGAAATCAGCGAGAGCCTGGATATCGCGGAAACACACTATCGGGAGGCCCTCCCTTACTGGGACCGCGTCGTGGAGCACGCGAACAAGGCGAGCCTGATCCGGATCACCACGGACCTGGGGTACATAGAAACCGAGCGGAAAAAAATCATGACGGGCGACATTGATTTCGGCGATATCATCTCCGGCTACCTCGGCGGCATACAGGCCAAGAAGCGCACGCTCAATGAATTGAAGGCCACCTACGGGAAAAGGTAGGCTCAGGCACCTGACTCCTTCTTCTTCTTGAGGGCAAGGGCCTCTTTCAGGCCTTTTTCCCTGATGACCTTGAATTTCAATCCCGTTTCGGTCAACCGGAAGAAACGCGTCCCGAACTTCCGTAGAAGCTTCCTGTCGATTTCGAAGCCGAGACCCGGCCTGGTGAAGGGCTGCAGGAACCCGCTTTCGGGAATGACAGGCTCGATGATTCCCTCCCTCTGTTCGGGAACCCAGGAAGGCTCCTCCAGGGGATACTCGAGGGGCATGTCGTTACCCGGATCCGCAAGCACCATGTTCCAGTTCACGTAAAACCCTATGCCGTTCGTCCACGTGTGGGGTGAGAAGAGCCGCCGCTTCTTTTTGCAGGCATCCATTACCATGGCGACCTGGGCGATCCCGCCCGCGAAGGTTGCGTCGGGCTGATACACGTCGAAGCAGTCCTTCTCGAGCATGATCTTGATCTCGTCCCAGCCGTAGTTCAATTCCGCCCCCGATATCCTGACCTTCGAGGCTCGCTTCAATGCGGCGTTACCCTCGTAATCCCTCGAGTCGAGGGGCTCCTCGAGCCACTGAATCGCGTTGTCATGACAGGCCCGCGCGAATTCCTTCGCGCGCTTCAGGTCCCATGCCGGCGGTTTATTAACGATGGACACCAGCCATCCCTGGTTCGCGTCGACGCCGAGGGTCATCTTCGCTCCAAGGCCCTTCCTGATCACCCGGATATGGCGGATGTCTTCCTCGAGCAGGGCGTTTTTCACGCGAAGCTTCGCCACCCGGAAGCCCCGCTCCTTCATCGCGAGAAGCTCGTCGACCCGGCGCTCCGGTTCATGCATTTCCCCGGTGGAGCAGTACGCCTCGATGGCCCTGGGCTTTCCCCCGAGGAGCTCATATACCGGCTTACCCTCTTTTTTGCCCAGGATGTCCCAGCACGCGGGCTCGATCCAGAAATTCCTCCAACCGAGGTATCCCGCCTGCTTCAGCAGCGACTGCACCCTGTCGATGTCCGTGGGATCGGCGCCGATAAGGTAGCCCCCCAGGAGGTCCCCCAGGCCCTGTCGCTCCCGCCCCATGGCAGTGCCCGCCGAGTAGCCCTCGATTCCCTCGTCCGTCACGATCTTGATGAGCGTGAACCTGTTGTGTGTCTGGGGATACCCGGGAATCCAGGTGGGCCAGAAGGTGTGCCGGAGGGGAACTGAAACGTGATAGAGCTCTATCGCGGTGATTTTCATCATGGCCTCCCTTTATGAGCCGGTCGGTCCCCGCCTGTATACTGATCGGTCGGGAAGAGCCCGGGAATGGATGCACTACCCCGAATAACCCATCCCGTGACCGAAATCAACCACATTTTTACCCTTGCCACTCCACGGTGATCCCGCCCGTCCCCGGAGAAAAATTCCGCTTGATCCTTCTCCGTTGAGTGCCGTAACTGGGCCAATGTGAAAGGAAAGGTGTTCCCCATGAAAAACAATGAAGTGCTGCGCGCCATTGCCTCTCGGCGTTCTATACGGAAGTTCTCGGGTGGAGATATCAACGGCGAATCGATCCGCCTTATCCTCGATGCCGGCCGATGGGCCCCCTCGGGCCTGAACAACCAGCCATGGAGATTCATGATCGTCGACGCACGCGACACCAGGGAACGCCTTGCGGTGCTGACGAAATACGCCCGCATCGTACGCGAATGCGCAGTCTGTATCGCCGTGTTCTATCATCATCCCGAAGGCTACGACCGCGACAAGGATGCCATGGCTATCGGGGCATCCGTTCAGAATATGCTCCTCGCGGCGCACGCCCTTGGCCTTGGCGCGGTATGGCTTGGGGAAATCCTCAACAGGAAGGCGGAGGCCGGCGGCGTTCTCGGCGCGGGAAGCGACCTTGAATTGATGGCCCTCATCGCCCTTGGCCTCCCCGCGGAATCGCCCCGCGGTTCGAGGAAGGACCTGCGTGACCTGGTTATCACGCCTCGTGGACACGACGGTTAGGGCAGGGCCGCGGGAAACTCGAGCGCCGGCACCTTACTGTTTGCTGAAAAACAGGAAACTGCTAGAGGACAAAGGGGAAAATCGCCCTGCGCTCCTTCGGATATTCCGGAAAGGTCGCGAGATACCAGCGATGGTTCGTCAGGGCCCGGGGCACCAGGTTCGCCGCGGTCCACACAACGAAAAAGACCCCCGCGATGGACCAGGTCATCACGGCCCACCCGATCCAGGTAATTATCTCGCCGAGATAGTTCGGGCAGGAAACGAACCTGAAGAGACCCCCGCGGGGGATTTTATAGCCGGGGCTTTCCGGGTCCCAGAGCTTCCTGGTGATTCCGTCCGACTGCTTGTTGATGAAGAACCCCGCCGCGAAGATCGCCACGCCGATGATAAACCTGGGATCCGCGAGCCACGCGTCGGTGTAGAGGGACTCCGGCGAAAAGCTGTAGACCCAGCGGCCCTGAATATAGGTGTTTATGGAGTTGAAGATCATGCCGAAGATGATGATTGAAAGCGCGACGGTCTCGTTGCTTTTCAGCATGAAGGGGAAGATGAAGGACCGGTGAAAATAATGGACCTGCCATATGACCTGAAACGCAACCAGGGCCGCCGTGATCTCCCTCCCTCCGATAAAAAAATAGAGCAGGAAGAGAAGGGACGCCGGCGCCTCCATGATGACCCAGGCCGCCTTGTTCGGCACCAGGGGGCCCCATCCCTTCTTTGCGTGTCGTCCGTATGGCGCGGTGATGAAAAGTAATGAAACAAATGTTACCGCTGCAACTCCGAAAAAAGAATAGAGCACGATTCGGTAAACCTGGTATTCACTCATGGCAGCCTTCCTTGTATCCCCATGCGATTCTCCCGGAGCTTATCTGTTTGCACGCAACGCCTGTCCGTTTTCCTTCACCGCGGAACGCCTTTTTCATCTACTCCGCGCCGTCTCCGGCCTCCGTTCCGCCGTCATACGTTGAATAAGAACCGTATTATATCCCCGTCACACACAAGGTAATCCCTGCCCTCGGAACGGAGAAGTCCCTGTTCCCTTACCGCCTTCTCCGACCCGAGAGCGACGAGATCCTCATAGCGGTATACCTCTGCGCGGATGAAACCCCTTTCAAAGTCGGTATGGATTTTTCCCGCCGCGGGGGCCGCAGCCGTTCCCTTCATGAGCGTCCATGCCTGGAGATCCGTCGCCGCCGTGTAGTAGGTGATCAGATCCAGCAGATCGTACGCCGCCCGAATCAGGCGATCAAGTCCGGACACCTGCAGACCCATGGCCTCCAGATACTCCCGCTTTTCATCATCGGAAAGCCTTGCTATCTCTTCCTCGAGTCTACCCACGATCTCGACGTATCCCGCCCCGCAGGTCGCGGCGTACTCCGCCGCGGCGGCGCGTGCCCCGGGGGAGCCCCCATCCTCGTCGATATTCGCCACATAAATGACCGGCTTGTCCGTAATGACCCCAAACTCCGACACCACCTCACGCTCATCATTGTCCATGGAAATCGAGGCAAGGGCATCGCCCCGGTTAAGGACCTCGACGATTCGCCCGAGGGTCTCCGCTCTTGCCGCCGCCTTTTTATCCCCGCTCCGCGCGAGTTTCATTTCCTTTTCGCGACCCCTGTCGAGAACCTCGATGTCCGCAAGAACGAGTTCCGTGTTTATTATTCCAATGTCGCGCACCGGATCAGGATCACCAGGGAGATGCACCACATTTTCATCGGAAAAGCACCGGACGACGTGGACCAGGGCATCGACGTTCCGTATATGACCCAGGAATCTGTTGCCCAGTCCCTCGCCTTTCGATGCCCCCGCCACGAGTCCCGCCACGTCGATGAATTCAATCCGTGTCGGTATCGGGTTCTCCCGGTGAAGCAGTTCCGCGATCTTTTCCAGGCGTTCATCGGGGACGGGGACAACTCCCCTGTTCGGTTCAATGGTGCAGAAGGGATAGTTCGCCATCTGTGCCCCCGCGCCTGAGAGGGCGTTGAAGATGGTTGATTTACCCACGTTGGGAAGGCCGATTATGCCGCATCTGAATCCCATTCCGGCTCCTCGGGACCCTCCCGGCGTTGAAGCCGGAGGAGTGCCACGGAAGGGTGAAATACCATTGACATGTTAGTTTTTTTATGCTCCCCTGTCAAATGAAGTTACGGGCGTGTTCATATTTTTATCAACGGCCTTCGGCAGAACGCCCCGCCGACACCGGGGGAGGATAAGCTGATTTCATCACCGATCTGGTCCCACACCATAACCTCCATCGACCCGAATGTTGTGCATTCCGCGGCGTTCCATTTCCTCTTTTACTCCATGCTCATCCTTGCGGTTCTTGGGTTGATGTTTTTTTTCATCGCCCTCTCCAAGCGAATAGTGCTGAATTCATCCGTGATTATTCTTGCCGCGATTCCCTATTTCCTCGCCCATTTCTCCGCAACCGAGATAACCGGCTTTCACCTCCTCACGGTAATCGGCCTCTCGGTCTATCCCATTACTTCCTCACTGATGGTTCGTCACCACTACGCCCATTTCGGCCGGGACGCGACGGTTCCTGTTGCCCTGCTCTCCGTTCTTTCCCTGGCGCTCTGTCTTCTCTTCCCCGAACGAAGCGGGATTGTCCTTCTCCTCCTCCATCTCGCGCTCTATACTTCAATGATCTACACCGTTTCCCCCGCGTGGAAGGACCCACCGACCATCCTCCTCATGGTGTCGATCCTCGGCGTGGCTCTGTACGTGTCCGCCGCCTTCTTCATGCTCGGACCCCTTCACTACATTTATTCCTCGGGAGCGATGAGCGTGATTCTTTCGATACTTCTCGGTTACGGTCTTCGGAACAGGATCTCGGGGCTCCTGGTGCATTTCAACGCGGTCAATGAGCTGAACAATGCCCTCAACCACCGTATCGCACGTCTCAACGGGAGCATCGAATCGTGCCGGCGCATTATCCTTGAAAAGGACCTCGAGCTGTACCAGATGGCCCGTCACGCGAGCCTCGCGGAGCTCACCACGGGAATCGCTCACGAACTCGCCCAGCCCCTTACCGGCATCAAGGGAATCGCCCAGAACATGATCGACGACATCAACATGGAAGAGTTCGAAAACCTCCAGGCGGTTTCCGAACTCATGAAGATCTGCACCCTGGTCGACAAGTCCTCGAACATCATCGATCACATACGGAATTTTTCGAAAAAGAAAAGCACGGAAAAAAGACTGATCGACCTGAACAGGGTCATTCTCGAGGCCATCGACCTGATCAACCTCCAGCTCAAGAAGAACTCCATCGACCTGATCTTCGTTCTCGACGAGACGGTACCGAGGATATTCGGCGACAGGATATCCCTTGAACAGCTGATCGTCAATATCGTACTCAACGCAAAGGACGCCATTCTTGAAAAGGGCCTTGAATCACGCGGGGAGTGCGGAACGATACGCATATCCACATTTTATTCTGACGGGGCCGTGTCGATGGTTATCGCCGACAATGGGAGCGGTATATCCGACACGGTCATGCACAAGATATGGTCCCCCTTCTTCACCACGAAGAAGCGGGACCATGGCACGGGTATCGGGCTTTCCATATCCAGCAGGATCATAAAGGATCACAACGCCGCGGTGGACATCCAGTCAGACAGGACGGGGACCCGCTTTACCATACGATTTCCCGTAGCGGCATCTTGAACGGCCTTCTGTATCGCTGCCCTCAGGAAACGACATCCATCACGAGGAGGGTGATGTCATCCGCCATGGACTCGCCATCCCGCAGTCCCGCCCACTCCCTGACCGCGGCGATCATCCTGTCCGCGAGGTCATGGCAGTTAAGTCCCCTGCCGTCCCGGACGCAGTCGCCCAGACGTTCCTCTCCGAACATCTCCCTGTCACCGTTGCGCGCCTCGATGATGCCGTCGGTATACAGGAAAACCCTGTCCCCGAAAGAAATGTCGATCTCGTTTACGGAATAGCGTGAATCGGGGAAAATACCGATGGGACGATCGTATACCTTGTCCCAGTCAAGCCGTCCTTCCTTCTCCCGCCATATCATGATGGGTCGGTGACCCGCGTTGGAATGGAAAAGCCGCATAGTGTCCGTGTCGATATACACGGTGCATGCCGTGAGGTAGAGCCCGTGAGGATAGTTGGTCATGATCGCGTTGATTTTTTCAAACAGGCTTGACTGATCGTCGAATTCGGTCTTGTAGAAGTTATAGGCGACCTGGAGCATCGCCGCCACCATTGCGGCGGGCACCCCGTGGCCCGCGACATCGGCCACGAGGGCGCCGATCTTCGTATCACTGACCATGTGGAAATCGTAGTAATCGCCTCCAACATGCGTCGACGTCTCATAGCGCACGGCAAATTCAATATTTTTCGCGCCGGGAGGCACGCGGGGAATCATCGCTTTCTGTATTTCCCGTGCGATTTCGAGCTCATTCTGTATCACCATGTACTTGCTCCTTACCCCGGCGGACTCCTTCATCAGAACGAGACCGTTCGCGCGCGCCAGCATTTCGTCTACATTCACCGGCTTGGAGATGTAATCATTGGCGCCCGCCGAGAGGCCACTCACGATGTCTCCCCGGTCATTCCGCGTCGTGATCATGATTACCGGCAGTTCATGGGGCGAAAAGCGTTCCCTCACCCTGCGACATACATCGAAACCGGACATGCCCGGGAGCATCACATCGAGAAAAATCAGGTCCGGAATTTCGCCCCTGTCAAGAACAGCGAAGAGATCGTCTCCGCTTCCGGCGGTCGAGACCGAATAGCCCTCCAGGGCAAGGTGGTTTATCATTACCTGAAGACTCATCGGCTCGTCATCGACCACCATGATCCTTCTCTTCACTGACTCCATGGTGCCTTCCTGCCGCTGCAGCTTCCGTACGACCTCCTTCCCCGCATCAATTTTCGTCGCCAGGGTCAACTGCGAGCGGCCGCTCTCGCCGGGAGCGAAGGGACCCTCGTGCCCGGGAATGGTGAAGGTGAATCGCGAACCCTTCCCGGGTTCCGATTCAACCCACATCCGGCCGCCATGGAGTTCCACCAGTTTCCGCGTTATCGAAAGGCCGAGGCCTGTTCCGACCCTGGCCCGGGAAGGCGCGCCCTCGATCCGTTGAAACGATTCAAAAATTCGCTCCCTGTCCTCCGGGGCGATTCCGATGCCCTGATCGGCGACCGTTATGGCGATCTCTCCCCCGGGATCCTCCATCTCCCGCGCCGAAACCGTGACGACGCCTTTCTCGGTGAACTTGATCGCGTTGCTCAGCAGGTTGAGCATGATCTGCCTGATCCGGTCTTCGTCGCCCTTCACCACGGCCCGTCCCGGGTCAATTCGGTTCACCACTTCGACGGGCCGGTCGCCGCGGAGGGACCCGGTAATCGCCATCATGTACTCGGTCACCTCGTGCATGTCCACGGGTGCGATATCGAGTATGATGTCGTGGTGCTTGAGCTTGGAGAAGTCCATGATGTTGCTGATCAGCGCGGCGAGACGCTTGCCGCTCGATGAAATCATCGCGAGGTCATGGAGGGTTTCGTCTCCCAGCGCCCCCGTCGCGCCGCGCATGAGGGAGTCCGTGATGCCGATGATTCCCGCAATCGGCGTTCTCAATTCCCGGGATGTATTCGCGAGGAACTCATCCTTCAGGGCATCCACCTGCACGAGCCGGCGGTTGGTCCTTTCGAGCTCTTCTATCTTGTGATTGATAATCGCCTGCATGTGATTGAAGGTTCGTGAAAGGTGACCGATTTCATCGCGAGAGCGTACCGCAAGTGATCCTTTCATGTCGCCGCCTTCTATCCTGAGGGCCGCTTCCGTGAGCTCGCCGACGGGCCGGGAGATGGAGCGGCTGAAGACCAGCCCCAGCATGCCGGCAAGTATAATGACAACCGCCGTGGCAACGTAGATAACTCGGTGAAGCCGCCGCAGCGGCGCGAGTATCACCGATTTCGAAAACATCAGCCTTCCGAGACAGAGAGGCCTTTTCCCCTCGGGACGGCCGGCGGCGACAAATTCATAGTACACCTCTCCGTCCCGGGAGGTGATATATTCCCGGCTATCCAGCTTTGTAAGGAGTCGCTCGACCTCGCCAGGCGGCAGGCGTTCGATCCTTTCACTGCCCGGATAGACCCCGCCATCGGACCGGAACGACGCGAGAACGAGACCGTTATATTCCTCCCTGGACGACACCAGCACGGCATCGGCGTACACAAGGCCTTCATCCGACAGTGTTTCCAGTATGTCGATCATCTCAACGGCGTCAATGCGGGCGGTACCGACATCCCCGCCGCTGGCGAGGATGATATTGAGGATCGATCGTGCAAGGATCACCGAAAAGACCGAGCCGCGCGCCATTATCGAATCGATCTTTTCCCGTTCCTGTTTCCTGAGCATGAAGACCGAAAGGGGCAGGGCGACGAGAATGACGATTGAAATGAACATCACGGCAAGTTTGTGTTTTAACTTCATTCGTACCTTCCCGCCGGCCTTCGTGGAGTGAATACCGCGCGCGTTTCGGCTATGTCTCGGTGGTCACGGGTCTGTCGATCGACATGAGAGAAAATCAGGAATAAGAAAACCGGGCCGGTTGTATCGCACGTCGCGGAGTCCCGACCATCGAATACCGGGAGAGGTCACGGTCACGTAATGTCATTGGCGTTTTCGTATATCTTCATGATGCTGTCGACTGTTGCGAGCTTCAGCAGCGCAAGAATATCCTCCTGTACATGCAGGAGGGCGATTCGTCCCCCCTATCCGTTCATTACCTTGTATGCGGTTACGATCAACCCGATGCCGGAAGAGTCCATGTACTCGACGTCTTTCAGATCCAGGATGATGCTTCGCACCTTGTCGTTGATGAGCGAAAATATGCTGTTCTTCAATTCACTGACGCTGAAATAATCGATGTCACCGTCGACTTCCACAATCCTATGCTCACCCCGAGTCCGCAGCCGTATCTCCATGGTCACCACGCCCGATAACAATCAATCATGCATGCCGGAATGCCAAGGCGGCGTAGTTCCGGTAAATACTCACGCCACCTGATTTCACATCTGCACACTCACGGCGCGCACCGCACGAATGATGAAAATCGCAGTGCGCCGCTCTTTCCGTCCTGCAGAAGTCAATCCTCCGCACCGACAAGTGGGAAGTATAGCCCAGGCTGAAAAAAATGACAAGCAATTAATTGATTCTCTTTTAACCGGGCGATGAGGGTGCCCCGTGAATTCACACCCTTTTACTGCGTCAGGTGCCGCGATAGTGTCCTATTTTATCCAGAACTCATGCACAAGATGATTTCTTATGCCCCGCAGATCCATCCATTTCCGGATGTCCATGCCGATCCTGATCATGTTGGGGACCATGGCCAGTGGACCGCCGAAAAACCTCCATGACGAGAGGAGATCCTCCTCGCAGCGGCACTGTTCTTCCACGATTCCGGCCGGGATGGGTGATTCGGATATCAACGCCTCTTCGACCACATTCCGCACGTAATTCCAGAGGGGATGAATTTTCAGCGCGAGAGGGGTGTGTCCCCGGTGCCACATTGCGAGGAACGCGTCGCGGGACAGGCCGGGTCGGGCACGGAAAAGCGTGAGAAGGCCGATCCCCGGGGTCCTCTCTCCAGGGGACCATGTACGCTCGTACGACACGGGAATGGACTCTTCCACGCGGTACGCCGACACGGGTCCCTCCCAGTATTCCGCGACGACGCGGGCCCATTCATCGGCGTTCCGTCCGGGTCCGCCTTCCGACCATATGGACGCGAGGGCGGTTCTCTCCCTGCTGCAGGGAATGGGGAAAAAGCGGGGTGGTTCCATTGCCGTCGTGGATAGCTTGAGGTGCCGCGGCCCCTGTCCCAGGATGCGCGTCGCGAAGGGACCGAGAACACGATCCCTGAACGCCGCCACGGGTTCCGCGGCATCACCGCGGAGGATACATGCGATCTTGATCATTTGTTCACCAGCAGGGTTCTTCATGAATCACCCGATGATTGTCCGCATGTATCCTCCGGCAATGCTCCGCTCCATGTCCGTTCCGCGCCCCGCCATTCTACCGGTATCCCGCTGAATCCGCTATATGGAAAAGGATGCGCCGACCTTCGCGTAATAGCGGTGCACGGTGTCTCCCTTGTACCACGATTTCGCGGGAACCGCCACCCAGAAGAATCCCCCGTTCAGGCTGAATGGTCCCTTCGCGAACGCAAGCTCTATCCTCGAGGTGATGTCACTTACTCCCTTGATGAGGGGTGAACGTTCCCGTTCGGGAGCAAAACCACCTGTTGCCGCATCCCAGGAGATATAATACCGCGTTTTTTCTCCTGTGCGGTAATAATAGTACCCCGCGGCCGTGCCGATACCGACAGTGACCTCTTTTGTCACCTCGAAATCATGCCCGATAGAGAGCTGGACGTAGAAATCCCCGGCCAGCTTCTCGGCGGTGTACCAGTCATGGGCGATAGAAATCGCGGGATTGATAAAGGGCACCGCGTCGATGCCCAGGGTGAGCACCGTCGTCTGGAAGCTCAGGTCAACGGGTCGGGAACGAAGCAGGTATCCCGTGTTTGCTTCCGTGTACACGGGACGCGCAAGCTCCCTGGCCCTGGGTTGGTTGAAATACCAGTAATACCAGGCGCTGATGCCGATCGTGACGGCATCGGGAATGGTGTAGGAATAGTCAGCGCCGAAATCGAGGCTGTGGTTGAGATACCCCGCCCGGATTAGCTTGAGCTGCTTCCTGTAGGGAATGCCGTCACTGGAAAAATAGTACTTCTTCGGCTTCGCCTGAAAGCCCTCGAAGAAATAGCTCGCCGAAAGCTCCATGGTCATTCCCAGGGTCAGCCCGCTGCCCATTACGTCCCAGGAAAGCGCGGGAATGAAGGCGCCGTCGTCGCCGAAAAACCTGGTGCCGCGCCAGAGATAGTGGCTGTAGTAGTCCACGCCTATGCTTATCCCGGCGGGTTCCCTCGCCGATGCCTTCGATTCCTCCACGGCCTCCTGTGCGCGAAGGGAGGAAGCGATCATTATAATCGCCGTGAGCGCGAAGAAAAGTTTTTTCATTTTGTACCTCCAGTACAATGGTCTTGACACAACTGGCACGGGAAAAGGCCCGCAAACGCAATCAGGAAATTACCGGCATTATTACCATGATGTTAAATTGCCATGTTACACCCGTGTTACGGCACGAATACCGCCTAACAGGTGATATCCGATTTTACCAGTTTTTCCAGCGCCTCCTGGATCGTGCGCACTCCCACCACGAAACCCTCGAAGCCGGCCATCTTCGCCTCCCCCGCCTCGGATTGCGGGAGCACGATGGTCGTATAGCCCGCGACCCTGAATTCCTGAAGCCTTCTCGCGCAGAGGGAAACAGGACGTATCTCCCCCGAAAGGGATATCTCCCCGAGAAATCCGAAGCCGCGCGGGACGGGCGTGCCTGCGAGGCTCGACGCTATCGATACGGCAACGGCAAGGTCCGCGGCGGTATCATTTATCTGGAACCCCCCCGAGACATTGAGAAACACGTCGAAGGAGTTGAGCCGGAGGCCCGCGTGCTTCTCAAGAACCGCCGCGATCAGGATGAGGCGGTTAAGGTCGAAGCCGTCCGCCATTCGCCTGGGATTGGGAAACGACGAGGGAATGACCAGGGACTGCACCTCGAAAAGGATGATCCTGCTCCCCTCCGCCGCGGCGGAAACCGCGTTGCCCGCCGCGTCGGAGTGATAGGGATTGAGGAATACCCGGTTCTTGTCCGTCACCTCCGCGAGGCCCGTTTCCTCCATCCGGAAGAGCCCTATCTCGTTGACGGACCCGTAGCGGTTCTTGAACGCCCTCAGGAGGCGGTATTCCCTGGAAAAATTGTTCTCAAAGTAGAGCACCGTGTCGACCAGGTGTTCGAGAAGCTTGGGCCCCGCGATGGCGCCCTCCTTTGTTATGTGACCGATCAGGACCAGGACAACCCCGAGCCTTTTGGCGGCATCGGCAAGGCGCGAGGCCGATTCACGCACTTGGCTTACCGAGCCCTTGATCCCGGGAATATCCGGCGTGTAGAGCGTCTGGATTGAATCGACGATGACGCACTGCGGCGAAAACGACTCGACAAGGCCGATTATCTCGTCCACGGCGGTGGACGTTGAAAGCTGCACCGACCCGAGGGGGCAGCCGATCCGCTCGGCCCTCAGCCGGATCTGTGACGGCGACTCCTCTCCCGAGATATAGATCGTGCTGAAATCGCCGCCGATCTGGAGGGCGAGTGTCGACTTGCCTATGCCGGGCTCCCCGCCGATCAGGATCACCGAACCGGGAACCACCCCGCCGCCGCATACGAGGTTGAACTCGCCGATACCCGTCTGCATTCTCCGGTTCTCGCCGGGAACGACATCGGAGAGGGCCGTCATCTTCGCCTGGGGCCGGGGCGCGCTCTCCGGTACGGATGCCCGTTCCTTTATGGTATTCCATTCACCGCAGGCGGTGCAGCGTCCCTGCCACCCCGTGAACCCGGTTCCGCAGGCCTCGCAGATGAATACCTTTCCCTTCCGCGCCATCGCTACTTCTGCGTTCTGAAAAATAGCTTCGAGGGATCCTGCTTGAGCTGGCGGAACAGGTCCTTCGCGAATATCGATGCGTCCCTGAGGTTGTTGTAGACTTCCTCGTCATGCAGCAGCTTTCCGAGGGTTCCGCGGCCCTTTTCGATCCTGAAGACGATCTTGTTCATGTTTGTCGATATTTCAGAAAGGTTCCGCAGGGTGATGTTGATGTCGTCCTTGTTCTTCTCGGAAAGGTCCGCCATGTTCTTGGAGAACCGGTTTACGTTGTCCATCATCATCTTTGACTGGAAATTGAGGCTCGCTATCATCTGCTTCGCGGTGATTATCGACTGGCGTATATCGTAGCGATTTTCATCCGCGATGGTGTTCAGGTTTCCCACGAATTTTTTCGAATTCTGGAAAATCTCCGCCAGGACCTGGCCGCCGCTCTCGTCATGCATGAAGGTCTGGAACGTCATCATCATCTGGTCGAAGCTCGCGGGGTCCATCCCGTAGATTTTATCGCCGTCCATGAGGAATTCCTCGACGTCGCTCGCGGGCGGGACGAAGACGTTGACGTATTTCTCACCGATGAGGCCGGAGGTGAATATGGCGACTTTTGTCGATCGGACGAGGGCGTATTTCTTCTCGATCCAGAGGGTGACTTCCGTTTTTTCCCCCGACTGCGCGATCGCCTTCACGTGCCCGATCCGTATCCCGCCGGCTATTTTTACCGGCGCTCCCACGCGGAGATCGTTCAGAAATCCATAATACACCCTCAGGGTATAGCCCGAGCGTGACACATTGATCTTCGCCAGGAGCGCGACCAGGACGATGAACATGGTGAAGCTGATGGTGATCATGAGACCCACCCTGGCTTCATTATTCAATTTCATTTACTACCTCCACGGAAGAGAACCGCCGCCTGCCGAAACGTGCTCCGGAGTAATTGTATGCCTCGTTCACGTCGGATTACCCATAGTAGGTATTTTTTGAAAAAATTTGCAACAATAATTATTCCGGGACTACAATGCACGGGATACCAGTGCGGCCTTTTCTTCAAAACGGCGCGACACTCGGCTTCGGATCAATAATCAATCATGCACCCTGATCCTGTCTCCCGATACAGCCGGCGTTTCCCGGTCGACGGCTTATTTTTTCTGTTGACAGGCGCCGTTTGAAACAGTAAGTGGCACTGTATCGACAGGAGGAACAGCATGGCAAAACAGTATAACGCGCGTGAAAAACGCCAGAGGGCAAAACGCCGGATAAAAAGAAAAAAAAGGCAGTTAAGGGAAAAACTCTTGAAGAAATATTA